>JBEAWD010000290.1:0-13461 GCA_041160585.1 Pseudomonadota bacterium
AGTTTCGCTCATTGAATTGAAGTGAACTTCACTTCATGAGCATCCAAGCACCACCACCAAAGGCAACACCCAGACGCCCACACTTATCGGCTGTCAATTGTTAAAGAACATCGCCAACAACGCCCAGTGCACTCACACCCAGTGCCTTCGCACCTAGCGCCTTCGCACCCAAGCCCTTCCTTAGAAGAACCCCGTCATCAGCAGAGCCTGCGATTGTGACACGTTTTTTTGAACGCTGTCAACTCATGCGGAAAAATCGATCCGCCTGCCCAAGACGCCGGCCGGTGGCCCCGTCGAAGGGAGGCGGACTATACACCCAGGAATTGCTCGAGCGTCTGGGGTTGGGCCAAGAGCTGCGAACTGCTGCCCTCGAACACCACCTCGCCCTTGACGAGGATGACGTTGCGGTCGGTGATCTGCGTGACGTGGCGCCAGTTCTTATCCACGATGATGCTGCTGATGCCGCTGTCGCGGATCACGCCGCAGATGCGCCAGATCTCTCGTGCGATCAGGGGGGCCAGACCTTCAGTGGCTTCATCCAAGATGAGCACGTCGGGGTTGGTCATCAGCGCGCGCCCGATGGTGAGCATTTGCTGCTCGCCGCCAGACAGCTGCTGCCCGCCGTTGCTCAGCCGCTCCTTCAGGCGCGGGAAGGTGTCGAGCACGCGCTCGTATGTCCAGTCGCGCTGGCCTTGTGTGCCGGCGCGCGCGGCCATGATCAGGTTCTCCTTGACGGAGAGATTGCCGAAGATGCCTCGCCCTTCGGGCACATAGGCGATGCCCTGCTGCGCCACGCGGAAGGGCGATGCGCCGGTCATGGCCTGGCCCTTGATGCGGACTTCGCCGCCGCGCGGCTTGACCAGGCCCATCAGACTCTTGAGCAGGGTGCTCTTGCCCATGCCGTTGCGGCCCATGAGACCAATGGTTTCTCCGCGCCCGACATGAAAATCGATACCGCGCAGGATGTGGCTGGCGCCGTAGTAGGTGTTGAGCTCGCGCGCCTCGATAAGCCATTCGGACGGGTTGGCGGACGGGTTGGCGGGCGCGGTGGAAGGGCTCATGGCGCTGCTCATCAGTGCTCCTCGCCGAGGTAGGCCGCCTGCACGCCGGCGTCGCTTCGAATGGCCCCTGGCGTGCCGCTGGCGATCACCTGGCCGTTGACCATCACGGTCAAATGATCGGCCAGCGTGAACACCGCATCCATGTCGTGCTCCACCAGCATGATGGCATGGTCGGTCTTCAGACGCAGCAGCAACTCCACCATGCGCTCGGCCTCGGCCACGCCCATGCCGGCCAGCGGCTCGTCCAGCAGCAGCACCTGGGGCTGCGTGGCCAGCGTCATCGCAATCTCCAGCTGGCGCTGCTCGCCGTGAGAGCAGGTGCCGGCCACGGTGTGGCGGCGCGCCGCAAGGCCCGCCAGCTCCAAGGCGCGTTCGCAACGCTCGGCCACCGCTGCGTCGCCCGTGGCCACATCCACCCAGTGCAGGGGATTCCAGGCACGATGGCGCTGGCGCGACTGCGAGGCCAGGCGCACGTTCTCCTGCACCGTCAAGGGCAGAAAGATGTTGGTCTTCTGGTAACTGCGGCCCAGGCCTCGGCGGGAGATTTCATGGGGGCTGTGGCCGGTGATGTCGTGACCGGCCAACGTGACGGTGCCACTGGTGGGCGGCAAGTCACCGGACAGCAGGTTGGTCAGCGTGCTCTTGCCCGCACCGTTGGGGCCGATCACCGCATGGATGCGGTCGCGCCAGAGGTCGAGCGACACATCCTGGTTGGCCGCGAGGCCACCGAAGCGTTTGGTCAGGGAGCGGGCGCTGAGAAGCACTTCGCCGAGTCCGGCGGCGGTGATGGGTGCAGTAGCGCTCATTTCGCTTCTCCCTCGCCACGCAAACGGGCCAGAAGGGAACTGACCAGGCCCAGCACCCCGCGCGGGGCCAGGATCACCACGGCCACGATGAACAGGCCCATCCACAACTGCCAGTGGTCGCCCAAGCGCACGCTGCCCACCTGCGGCAAGTCCTTCACCCAGTGCAGCACGCCCTCGAACACAAAGGCCCCAATGGCCGCGCCAGCGAAGTTGCCCATGCCGCCCAGGATCACCATCATGATGGCGTGCGCGCTCATGTGAAAGCCCATCAGCTCGGGGTTCACGAAGCCATTGAGCGCACCCCAGAGGTAGCCGGCCAGGCCCGCCAGCGCGCCCGCCAGCGTGAAGGCGCTGAGCTTGTAGCCAAAGGTGGAGTAGCCCACGGCCTTCATGCGATGTTCGTTGATGCGGATGCCCACCAGGGCGCGACCGAAGGAGCTCCACAGCAGGCGGCGCAGGAAGGCGTACACCAGCAGCATCGACGCAAGGCACACATAGAACAGCGTGACCTTGTTTTCCAGGTCGATGGGGCCGCTGGCGGGGCGGATATTGACGTAGATGCCGTCCGAGCCGCCCAGCGCGCGGTTGTCGAAGAACAGATAGAACACCATCTGCGCAAAGGCCATGGTGACCATGATGAAGTAGATGCCGTGGGTGCGCACCACGAAGAAGCCGATGATGAGGGCCGCGGCACCCGAGAAGAGCATGGCCGCCGGCAGCGTCCACCACAGGGCTGCGGGGTCACTGACGGGCGACAAGAAGGCCAAGGCATAGCCTGCCAGGCCGAAGTAGGCGGCGTGGCCAAGGGACACGAGACCGGTGACGCCCTGCAGCAGGTCCAGACTCATCGCGAAGATGGCCAGGATCATCATGCGCGAGAGGCTTTGCAGTGCATAGTCGCTGCCCATCAGCGGAAACAGGGCCAGGCCGACCACGGCGGTGGCCAGCAGCACCTGCACGCTCTTGGGCAGGTGTTCAAGGTTGGATTTGGGGGCGCTCATGGTGGGTGCCTCACTGCTTGAACAGGCCTTCGGGGCGCCACAAGAGGACCGCGGCCATCAACATGTAGACCAGCATGCCCGCCAGCTGCGGCAAAAGCACCTTGCCGAAGGTGTCCACCAGGCCCACGAGCAGGGCCGCGATCAGTGCGCCGCGCACCGATCCGATACCGCCGATGACCACCACCACGAAGCACATGATCAACACGGGACTACCCATGTTGGGATAGACGCTGGACACCGGTGAAGCCACCATGCCGGCGATCACCGCCAGGCCCACACCCAAGCCGAAGACCAGGGCGTGGATGAGTTCGATGTTGATGCCCAGCGACTCGGTCATGTCGCGGTTGAAGGCACCGGCCCGAATCTTCATGCCCAGGCGCGTCTTGGAAATCAACAGGTACAGGGCGATGGCCAGCGCGATGCACACGCCCGAGATGAAGAGGCGATAGACGGGATAGCTCAGCGTGTCGGTCAGGGGGATGGACCAGTCGAGGAACTCGGGCGTCTTCACACCCAATACGTCGTTGCCCCAGACCATGGCGCGCAGTTCCTCGAACACATAGATGAGGCCGAAGGTGAGCAGCACCTGGTCAAGGTGGTCGCGGTGATAGAAGTGGCGGAACAGCACGCGCTCAAGCACAAACCCGAACAGCCCAGCCAGCACGGCACCAACTACGATGGCCAGGGGCAGCGAGCCCAGCGCCGAGGCCAAGGTATAGGCCAAGTAGGCCCCGAGCATGTAGAAGCTGCCGTGCGCGAGATTGACCACCCCCATGATGCCGAAGATGAGCGTCAGGCCCGCGGCCAGCATGAACAGCAACAGCCCGTACTGGACGCTGTTGAGCAGCTGGATGAGGAAGTTGGCCAGTGTCATGGTGTGAAGGGCGTCGGTGTCGTGCAGGCAAAAAAAGGGCGGCCGCAGCCGCCTGGGTGCCGCCTTGGCGGCCGACGATGGCCGCCTTGGGTTCAGCGGAAAGCGTGAGGCACTTCGATGGACATCAGGCCATGCGACAGCCGGTGCCGGGATCGGCCAGTTGCTTGGCCGCAATGCCGATCACCTTGTTCTCCTTGTCCTTGACCTCGCGCAGGTACATGTCCTGGATCGGGTTGTGGGACTTGCTCATGGTCCACTTGCCGCGCGGGCTGTCGATGGTGGCACCTTCCATCGCGGCATACAGGGCCTTCTTGTTGGCGATGTCGCCCTTGACGGCGTTCATGCCCTGCAGCAGCAACAGGCCCGAGTCATAGCCCTGAACGGCGTACACGTCGGGCTGCAACTTGTTCCTGATGGCAAAGGCCCTGCGGAAGTCCTGGTTGCGCTTGGTGTCCAGCGAGTCGCTGTAGTGCAGCGTCGTGAGAATGCCATCAGCGGCGGGGCCTGCCGCGTCGAGCACACCTTCGGTGAGGAAGCCCGAGCCATACAGCGGGATCTTGCCCTTGAGCCCCGCGGCGGCGTAGTCGCGGATGAACTTGGCCGCACCGGCACCGGCGAAGAAGCAGGCGACCGCGTCCGGCTTGAGCGAGGCGATCTCGGTCAGCAGGGCCTGGAACTCCACGTTCGGGAAGGGCAGGCCCAGTTCCTTGACGATGGTGCCGCCGGCCTTGGTGTAGCTGTCGCGGAAGCCCTCGAAGGCTTCATCACCGGCCGCGTACTTCCAGGTGATCCACACGGCCTTCTTGTGGCCACGCTTGACCATGGTCTCACCCAAGGCCAGCGTGGGCTGGCTGTTGCTGAAGGACGTGCGGAACACGTTCGGTGCGCACTGCGCGCGGGTGGCCACGTGCACGCCGGCATTGGGGATGATGCTCAGCACACCCGATTCACGCGCCACCCGGTGGATGCCCATCTGAACACCGGAGTGCACGGTGCCGACGATCACGTCGACCTTGTCGCGCTGCACCAGGCGGTTGGCGTTTTCGACACCCTTGGGCGGATCCGATTCATCGTCGACCTTGAACCACTCGATGTCGCGACCACCCAGCTTGCCGCCGGCCTCTTCGATGGCCATGCGGAAACCGGCTTCGATGTTGATGCCCAGGGCGGCGAAGGTACCCGTGTAGGGCAGCATCAGGCCCACACGCACCTTGTTGGACTGGGCGCGCACGATCTGAGGCAACAAGAGGCTGGTGCTGGCCGCACCGATGAGGGCAGCAGAGCGGGTCAGTACGACTCGGCGGGTGGTCATGGTCTCCTCCAGGAAGGTTTGAAGCAACGAACCATGATGGCACACCGCTTCCCTTGACCGGCACTGTAGTGCTACCGAGCAAAATAATGCTCAGTACATACCCTTATGTCCTCGGATCTGTTGCATTATTGTGCCACACGCCGCCCTGACTCAGGCCGCCGCCAGGAAGTCACGCGCGATACGGTCGCCGATGTCGTTGATGCGGTTAAGGAAGCGGGTGAGGTAAGCGTGCAGTCCGTCGTCCAGGATCTCGTCGATGCGGCCGTACTGCAAGTCGCTGCTCAAACGGCCCGCGCGGCGAAGCGTATCGCCGCTGTGCTGGTTGGCCACCTGGCTGAGGTTGTGCACGAGTTCACTGGTGCAGGCCGCCAATGAGCGGGGCATGTCGGCGCGCAGGATGAGCAGTTCGGCCACCTTCTCCGGCAGGATGACGCTGCTGTAGACACGGCGGTAGATCTCGAAGGCCGACACCGAACGCAGCAGAGCCGACCAGTGATAGAAGTCGGTTTCCGGGGCGATGGGCTGTGCGCGCAGGGGCGTGGACATGGCCTGTGCCGACCCACCGATCGTGAGGGAGGCCCGGGTGCCGTCGGTAATGGCGGCGCCCTCCACATTCGGATGCCCGTGGAACTTCACATCCAGCAGCCGCGCGGTGTTGTCACCGCGCTCAAGAAAGGTGCCCAGGCGAATGAAGTGCAGGGCTTCATCCTGCAGCATGGTGCCCACGGCCACACCGCGAGACAGGTGCGACCGGAACTTCACCCATTCGAAGACGGCCGAAGGGTCACGCTCCAGGGCATCGGAGGCCATCAGGCGGTTGAACTCCAGCCACGTTTGGTTCGTGGTCTCCCAGAGTTCGGTGGTGAGCACGCTGCGCACCGCGCGTGCGTTCTCGCGGGCGGCGGCCAGGCAAGATGCGATCGACGAGTAGTTGGAGGTGTCGCGCACCATGAAGTGCATGACGGCTTCGCTGCTGATGCGCCGATGTCGGCTGAGGAAAGCATCATGCAGTTCGCTGATGCCCAGCACCGCGCTCCAAGCGGCTTCCACGCTGCCGCTGCGCTCGGGCAGCAGTGAGGTCTGGTAGTTGACGTCCAGCATGCGCGCGGTGTTCTCCGCACGCTCGACGTAGCGGGCCATCCAGAAGAGGTGATCGGCGGTGCGCGAGAGCATGTTGGTTCCTTCGGGCTACTGTCGGGCTTCTCTCGGGCTTCTGTCTGACTCAGGCGTCCAACACCCAGGTGTCCTTGGTGCCGCCGCCCTGACTGCTGTTGACCACGAGCGAGCCCTCCTTGAGTGCCACGCGTGTGAGCCCACCGGGCACCATTTGGACCGTCTTGCCCGACAGCACGAAGGGGCGCAGGTCGATGTGGCGCGGCGCAATGCCCCGCTCGACGAAGGTGGGGCAGGAGGACAGGCTGAGCGTGGGTTGGGCGATGTAGTTGGCGGGATTGGCCTTGATGCGCATCGCAAAGGCCTCGATTTCGGCTTGGGTGGAGGCCGGGCCGACCAACATGCCGTAGCCACCGGCACCGTGAACCTCCTTGACCACGAGGTCCTTGAGGTGGGCCAGCACATACGACAAGGAATCGGGCTCACGGCAACGCCAGGTGGGCACGTTCTCGAGCAGAGGCTTCTCACCCAGATAGAACTCCACCATCTGGGGGACATAGGCGTAGATGGACTTGTCGTCGGCCACACCGGTGCCGATGGCATTGCACAGCGTGACATGGCCCATGCGGTAGGCGCGCATAAGGCCGGCGCAACCCAGGCTCGAGTCGGGCCGAAAGGCCTGGGGGTCGAGAAAGTCGTCGTCGATGCGGCGGTAGATGACGTCCACCCGCTTCGGGCCCTGGGTGGTGCGCATGAAGACCTGGTCGTCGCGCACGAAAAGGTCCTGCCCCTCGACGAGTTCCACGCCCATCTGCTGGGCCAGGAAGGCGTGTTCGAAGTAGGCGCTGTTGTACATGCCGGGTGTGAGCACCACCACCGTGGGTTCGTTCCCGCCGGCCGGAGCCATGCTGCGCAGGGTGGCCAACAGCAGGTCGGGGTAGTGGGCCACCGGGGCCACGCGGTGCAGGGAAAACAGGTCGGGAAAGAGCCGCATCATCATCTTGCGGTTCTCGAGCATGTAGCTCACGCCCGAAGGCACGCGAAGGTTGTCTTCCAACACATGGTAGGTGCCGCTGCCGTCGGGCTGTGCGGCGCGCACGATGTCGATGCCGGCGATGTGGGCGTATACGCCGCCGGGCACATCCAGCCCCACCATCTCGGGGCGGAACTGCGGATTGCGCAGGACTTCATCGGCCGGGACGATGCCGGCTCTGATGATGTCCTGGCCGTGGTACACATCGTGGATGAAGCGGTTGAGCGCCGTCACCCGCTGCTCGAGCCCGCGCTGCAGCCGCTGCCACTCGGACGCCGGAATGATGCGCGGCAGCAGGTCAAAGGGAATGAGGCGCTCGGTGCCCGCGCCGTCCTCGTCCTTTTCGCCATAGACCGCGAAGGTGATGCCCACCCGGCGGAAGATGACCTCGGCTTCTTCCCGGCGCACCGACATGGACGCCATGCTCTGCCGATTCAGCCAGTCCGCATAGGTTTGGTAATGCGCACGCACCGTGTTGGTGCCATCGCGCATTTCGTCGAAGGCCAGTCCCATGGTGTTTTCCTGTTCGAGCATGCTGCGATGCAATTCCTGGGCCACCGGCGGCGCACCACGGACCAGCCGCACCTCATGGCTCAGCCTCACCTCACAGGGATCGACCAAACCCGTGAGAGGGGCCGCCTGCGGGGGCTCAGGCGCACAGGCCAAAGCCAGATGACCCGAGCCGGCCCACTGGCCTGAGGTGGTGTCCAGGCCGACCCACCCGGGGCCGGGCAGGTACACCTCGCACCAAGCGTGCAGTTCGCTGTCGTCCTGCAAGGGTGCAGCGGCGTCACGCGGTGGATATCCCGCTTCGTGCAGTTGGATCAGGTAGCCCGACACAAAGCGCGCGGCCAGGCCGAGTTCACGCAGCAGATTGACCATGAGCCAGGCGCTGTCGCGGCAGGAACCGCAGCGGTGCTCAAGGGTTTCCTGAGGTGTCTGTACGCCGGGCTCGTGCCGCACCGTGTAGGCGATGTCGCGGTGCACCTGCCGGTTGAGCTGCTCCAGGAAGTCGATGGTGGGCATCGACTGCCGCGGCAGGGTGTCGAGATAGGCCCGCAAGTCCGGGCTGGGGGCGTGGTGACTCGAGGCCCGATAGGGCGCGAGATCGGCCTGCTGCAAGGGCGTGTAGCGGAAGGGAAATTGCGCGGCGTCGTGCGTGGGCTCTCGCGTGGGCCCTTGCGTGGGCTGCCCCTCGTGCGGCGCTTGCACGTCAATGTCGGCGCTGAGTTCCACCCGCAGCGTGAGTTCGGTGATCGGCTGCGCAAACTCCACCCGGGCGCATCGGTTGCCCCAGGTGTCGAGTTCCCAGCTCAGGCGCGCGGGCTCTGGCGTGACCTGCAGGTGGTAGCTGAGCACGGGCGTGGCGCAATGCGCCGACGGGCGAAGCCGTATGAGTTGCGGCGACAGTCTCACCGCACGGTCATAGCGGTAGTGGGTGATGTGTTCGAGACGAACGCAGATGGACACCGGACGCTCCGCGCGGTCGCTCACACGATGAGCTGTCCCGGGTTCGTGACCTTGCGCAAGGGCTCGTAGCGGTTTGAGCCGGTGCGCAGCGGGGTGGCGCTGCTGCCGCCTGCCCAATGCGGGTCTTCGATGCCTTCGAAGACCTCTCGCAAGCGCTCACCCCAGGTGCTGCGGATCATCCTGAAATAGGGGTTGTGTTCGTCGATGCAGATGTGCTGGTCGCTGGCGAAGCTGCCTTCACGGTAGACGACCAGGTCCAGCGGCAGGCCCACCGAGAGGTTGGACTTGAGGGTGGAGTCCATTGAGATGAGCGCGCACTTGGTGGCCTCGTCCAAGGGGGTGGTGGGGGTCAGAACGCGGTCGAGGATGGGCTTGCCGTACTTGCTTTCGCCGATTTGGAAGAAGCAGGCCTCGCGCGTGGCCTCGATGAAGTTGCCGGGCGAGTAGACCTGGAACAGACGCATGGCTTCGCCCTTGATTTGACCGCCCAGGATGAAGGAGGCGTTGAAATCCAGGCCGGCGGCCTTGAGCGCCGGGCCGTCTTGCTGATAGACGCGCCGCACCGCGCTGCCCAGCACGCGGGCCACGTCGAACATGCTGTGTGCGTTCCAGATGGTCAGGGGCTCGGCGCCATGGCGCTCAAGCCGCTCGACCTGCAGGATTTCGCGCACCGATTGGCTGATCGAAAGGTTGCCCGCGGACATGAGCATCATGAAGCGCTCGCCGGCCTTTTCGTAGACCATCATCTTGCGGCAGGTGCTGATCTGGTCGACGCCCGCGTTGGTGCGGGAGTCGGACAAAAACACGAGTCCGGCGTTGAGCCGGATGCCAACGCAATAGGTCATGGGGTCTCCGTCTGCGGTGCAAGCACGCGATGCGCCGATTATGGGCGTCAGGCGGCAGCGGCTTGGTTGAGGCGGGCTTCTTGGGAAACGCGGCTGGCGCTGGCGATCACGCCTCCGCCCAGGCAGACCTCGCCGTCGTAGAGCACGGCAGACTGTCCGGCGGTGACGGCCCACTGGGCCTGGGGGAACTGCAGCCGGATCGCGTTGGCATCGGGCAGCAGCTGCAGCGCGCAGGCTGCGTCGCCTTGGCGGTAGCGGGTCTTGGCGGCCAGCAAGCCTTCGGCCGGTGCTGTCCCGGCCACCCAGCTGAGGTCATTGGCCACCAACTCATGCGACTGCAAGGCAGGGTGGTCGTGACCCTGCACCACGATGAGGGCATTGCGCGACAGGTCCTTGTCGGCGACGAACCAGGGCGCGTGTTCGCCGCCGCCACGCGGTGCGCCCTTTTCCTTCACGCCGCCGATGTGCAGGCCCTGCCGCTGGCCCAATGTGTAGAAGCTCAGGCCCATGTGCTGGCCAAGCTTTCGTCCGCGCTCATCGAGGATGGGGCCGGGCGCGGACTTCAGGTAGCGGTTGAGGAACTCACGGAAGGGCCGCTCACCGATGAAGCAGATGCCGGTGGAGTCCTTCTTCTTGGCGTTGGGCAGGCCGATGTCGGCGGCGATGCGGCGCACCTCGGTCTTGGGCAACTCACCCACGGGAAACAGGGTACGGGCAAGCTGCGCCTGGTTGAGACGGTGCAGGAAGTAGCTCTGGTCCTTGAGGGGGTCCAGCCCCTTGAGGAGCTGATAGCCCTGCCCGGCCGGCCCGGGCATGGCGCGCACCCGCGCATAGTGGCCGGTGGCGATCTTCTGCGCACCCAGGCGCATGGCGTGGTCCAGGAAGGCCTTGAACTTGATCTCGGCGTTGCACAGCACATCGGGGTTGGGCGTGCGGCCGGCCTGGTATTCGCGCAGGAACTCGGCAAAGACGCGGTCCTTGTACTCCGACGCGAAGTTGACGTGCTCAATGTCGATGCCGATCACATCGGCCACCGAGGCGGCATCGAGCCAGTCCTGGCGCGACGAGCAATGTTCGCTGTCGTCGTCGTCCTCCCAGTTCTTCATGAACACGCCCACCACCTCGTGGCCCTGCTGCTTGAGCAACCAGGCCGAGACGGCGGAGTCCACACCACCACTCAAGCCGACGACGACGCGTTGACGCGGTGTGGTGCGGGCAGCGGTGCCGGACGAAGCAACCATGCCGGGATTGTCAGACATGGGACCGCGACTCAGTGGCCCAAGACCGAGGGGTGGGTGGTGATGGCGTCCAGCGGGAGGCTGCGCCCGGCCACCAGGTCTTCGATGCACTGCAGCACCAAGGGACTTCGGTGGCGTGCGGCGCTTTGCCGGACTTCATCCAGCGTCATCCACAGGGTGCGCACGATCCCGTCGTCCAGGGCGCGGCCAGGCTGGGCTTGGCCGACCGTGCCGGCATAGGCCAGGCGCAGGTACGTGATGTCCTCGCCTGTGGCCTCGCGCTGGAAGCGCGACAGGTACACCCCCAAGAGGTGGGTGGGCGTGAAGACCCGGGCGGTTTCCTCCAGCGCCTCGCGGACTGCGCCCTGTTCGGGCGATTCGCCCGGGTCGAGGTGGCCGGCCGGGTTGTTCAGCCGCAGGCCTTCGGCGGTGTGTTCCTCGATCAGCAGAAATTGCAGTTGGCCGTCGGCGTCCAGACGGGAGATGATCGCCGCCACCGTGACGCTGGGGCGCCACCGCTCGGGTCTTGCAGAAATGGCCAGGGAGGGCATGGCAGTCAAGAATCAAGCCGGCCGTGCACAACATGGCATGGCACGTGCTGAAATGCTGAAAGTTGCAGGATTGTCTATGATCTAGGGTTTTCCCGTAACCCGGCCGTGCCGCAGACGCCGTCGCTGCGGTGCTCATGCAAGAAGACGCCCAAGGAGGGCCCCATGCTCATCGGAGTGCCGCAGGAGACAGCGGTTGGCGAAACCCGCGTGGCGGTAACGCCTGAAACAGCCAAGAAGCTCAAGGCGCAGGGCCACACCGTGCGCGTACAGGCGGGCGCCGGCCTTTCGGCCAGTTGCACCGATGAGGCCTATGTGGCCGCCGGGGCCGAGATCACCGACCGCCATGGGGCGCTGGCCGCCGACCTGGTGCTCAAAGTGCGCAGCCCCTCGACCGAGGAGCTCGGCCAGATGAAGCGCGGCGCGGCGCTCGTGGGCATGTTGGACCCGTTCAACCGAGCCGGGCTGGAGGCTGCCGCCGCTGCAGGCCTCACGGCCTTCGCCTTGGAAGCCGCGCCGCGCACCACCCGCGCGCAGTCGATGGACGTGTTGAGTTCACAGGCCAACATCGCCGGCTACAAGGCCGTGATGATGGCGGCCAACCACTACCCGCGCCTGTTTCCCATGCTGATGACGGCCGCCGGCACGATCAAGGCCGCCCGCGTGGTGATCTTGGGCGTGGGCGTGGCGGGTCTACAGGCCATTGCCACGGCCAAGCGCCTGGGCGCGGTGATTGAGGCCTCCGATGTGCGGCCTTCGGTGAAGGAGCAAATCGAGTCGCTGGGGGGCAAGTTCATCGACGTGCCTTATGAAACGGCCGAAGAAAAAGAAGCCGCCGAGGGCGTGGGCGGCTATGCCCGGCCCATGCCGCAGAGTTGGCTGGACCGCCAAAAGGCGGAAGTGGCCAAGCGGGTGGCAATGGCTGATGTGGTGATTTCCACTGCGCTGATCCCCGGCCGTGCGGCACCCGTGCTGATCACGGAGGACATGGTGCGGTCGATGAAGGCTGGCAGTGTGATCGTGGACATGGCCGCCGGAAAGGGCGCCTCGGGTACCGACGGCAATTGCCCGCTGACCGAGGCCGGAAAGACCGTGGTCAAGCACGGTGTGACCATCGTGGGCGAAACGAACATCCCCGCCACGGTGGCCGCGGACAGTTCGGCCCTGTATGCGCGCAACGTGCTGGACTTCCTGAAGCTGGTGTTGGAGAAGGACGCACCGGCGCTGAAGATCGACCTGGAAGACGACATCGTCAAGGCCTGCCTGGTGGCACGCGACGGTGCCGTGCTGCGGGCTTGATGCCCACCTTCATTCGGAGAACGAAATGGAATTGATCTCCCCCACCATCACGAACCTCATCATCTTCGTGCTGGCCATCTATGTGGGCTATCACGTGGTGTGGACGGTGACGCCTGCGCTGCACACGCCACTGATGGCGGTGACCAACGCGGTATCGGCCATCGTCATCGTGGGCGCCATGTTGGCGGCCGCCCTGACCGAGACCGGTCTGGGCAAGACCATGGGTGTGCTGGCGGTGGCCCTGGCCGCGGTCAACGTGTTCGGCGGCTTTCTGGTGACGCGCCGGATGCTGGAAATGTTCAAGAAGAAGACGCCCGCCAAGAAGGCGGAGTAAACGCGTTGAAGTGACCGGCGTCTTCTCGGCGAAGGCCAACTTGGCGCAGCCAAGTTGAGCGAAGCGGCCGAAGCCAACAAGGAACAAGAAAATGTCCATGAACCTCGTCACGCTGCTCTACCTCGTAGCCAGCGTCTGCTTCATCCAGGCCCTCAAGGGCCTGTCGCACCCCACCACCTCGATCCGCGGCAATGTGTTCGGCATGGTGGGCATGACGATTGCCGTGCTCACCACGGCAGCGCTGATCGTCAAGCTTTCGGGCGAATTGGGCCTGGGCGGGGGCAGCGCGCAGGGCATGGCCTGGGTGTTGGTGGGCCTGCTGGTGGGCGGCTCGGCGGGGGCCTACATGGCCAACAAGGTCGAGATGACCAAGATGCCGGAGTTGGTGGCCTTCATGCACAGCATGATCGGCCTGGCCGCGGTGTTCATCGCCGTGGCCGCCGTGGCCGAGCCCTGGGCCTTCCAGATCGTGGCCAAGAACGCCGACGGCACGGTCCCGCCGATTCCGTTTGGCAACAAGCTTGAAC
>JBEAWD010000300.1:0-2913 GCA_041160585.1 Pseudomonadota bacterium
CTGCGCACGGTGCGGGCGCATGCGGACCGGAGTGTGGCGCTGCTGATCCCCGAGCCCTTCGGCAGTGTGGGCGCCTGGTACCACGCCTTCCCCGACGTGGAGGACCTGGAGGTGGAGCAGGCGTTGACGGAGGCGGCTGAGCGGATGGCGCGCCCCGCGGATGCGGCGGGTGCGGCGGGTGCGGCGGGTGCGGCGGTCGGCCGCCGGCTCGCGCGCTACTCGGAGGTGAAGATGGTGCCCAGGCGCTCCATGCGCTCGAGCGCCATCCCGCAGCCGCGCACCACGCAGGTCAGAGGATCCTCGGCCACCAGCACGGGCAGGCCGGTCTCCTCGGCCAGCAGCCGGTCGAGGTCGCGCAGCAGCGCGCCCCCGCCGGTGAGCATCATGCCGCGCTCGGCGATGTCCGCGCCCAACTCAGGGGGCGTCTGCTCGAGCGCGTTCTTCACCGAGGAGACGATCTGGTTGAGCGGGTCGGTGAGCGCCTCCAGGATCTCGTTGGAGGAGACGGTGAAGCTGCGCGGCACGCCCTCGGAGAGGTTGCGGCCCTTGACCTCCATCTCCTTGACCTCCGAGCCCGGGAAGGCCGAGCCGATCTGCTTCTTGATGGCCTCGGCCGTGGGCTCGCCGATGAGCATGCCGTAGTTGCGGCGGATGTAGTTGATGATGGCTTCGTCGAACTTGTCGCCACCCACGCGCACGCTGCCCTTGTAGACCATGCCGCCCAGGGAGATGACGCCCACCTCGGTGGTGCCGCCGCCGATGTCCACCACCATGGAGCCGGAAGCTTCCGACACGGGCAGACCCGAGCCGATGGCTGCCGCCATGGGTTCTTCGATCAGGTAGACCTCGGACGCGCCCGCGCCCAGGGCGGATTCGCGGATCGCCCGGCGCTCGACCTGGGTGGAGCCGCAGGGCACGCAAATGATGATGCGTGGGCTGGGACGGAAGGTGCTGCGGGGGTGCACCATGCGGATGAACTGCTTGAGCATTTGCTCGGTCACGGTGAAGTCGGCGATCACGCCGTCCTTCATGGGGCGAATGGCTTCGATGTTGCCGGGCACCTTGCCCAGCATGGCCTTGGCTTCATGGCCAACGGCCTGCAGGGTTTTTTTGCCCTGGGGGCCGCCTTCGTGGCGGATCGCGACCACCGAAGGCTCGTCGAGCACGATGCCCTTGTCGCGAACAAAAATCAGGGTGTTGGCAGTGCCCAGGTCAATGGCCAGGTCGCTGGAAAAATAACGGCGAAATGAAGAAAACATCGCAAATCCTTGGGTGCTCATGAGCCCGCAAGCACCTGGAAAGCCCAGAGGCGGACAGCACAACGGTCAAATCGGGTGGGTCTAAAAGGGCTGGTTTTCAGGGCGTTCCGAGCCCTTCAGCAAACACGGGATAATACCCGATCCCCTGCCTGTACGCGCATGCGCGAGACCTGCCAGGCCCGGAAAAACCGACCTTTACAAACCCTTTGCACACCATGTCGCTGACCCCACAGGATATTGCCCGCATTGCCAACTTGGCCCGGCTGGAACTTCAACCAGACGAAAGTGAGCGCATGCTGACACAAATCAATGGCTTTTTCGGCATCGTTCAGGCCATGCAGGCCGTGGACACCACCGGCATCGAGCCCATGGCCCACCCCGTGGCCGCCATCCAGGACATCACGCTGCGCCTGCGCCCTGACGTGGCGAGCGAACCCAACCAACGCGATCTGAACCAGAAGAGCGCCCCCGCCGTCGAGCGCGGGCTGTTCTTGGTGCCCAAGGTGATCGAGTGAGCCGCACGATGAATTCTCTGCATGACATGACCGTGGCCGAATTGGCCCAGGCCCTCAAGGCCAAACAGGTGAGCGCTGTGGAAGTGGCCACCGGCTTTTTGGCCCGTTTGGGCGGCAACCCACACAACGCCTTTTTGGACATCGACAGCGAAGTGACGCTGGCCCAAGCGCAAGCCAGTGACGCCCGCCTGGCCGCTGGCACCGCTGGCCTGCTCGAAGGTGTGCCCGTGGGCCACAAAGACGTGTTTGTGACCCGCGACTTTGCCACCACCGCTGGCTCCAAGATCTTGACCGGCTACCGCTCACCCTTTGATGCCACGCTGGTGCAAAAGCTCGGCCCGTCTGCATCCGGCGGCGCGGGCATGGTCACCGTGGGCAAGCTCAACTGCGACGAGTTCGCCATGGGTTCGGCCAACGAAAACTCGGCCTTTGGCCGAGTCACCAACCCCTGGGACACGGCCCGCGTGCCCGGCGGCTCGTCGGGGGGCAGCGCTGCTGGGGTGGCGGCCCGCTTGGTGCCTGCGGCCACCGGCACCGACACGGGCGGCTCGATCCGCCAACCCGCCAGCTTTTGCGGCATCACCGGCATCAAGCCCACCTATGGCCGCGCCAGCCGTTACGGCATGATTGCCTACGCCTCCAGCCTGGACCAGGGCGGCCCCATGGCCCGCACGGCCGAAGACTGCGCGCTCTTGCTGAGCGCCATGTGCGGACCCGACCCGGACCGCGACTCCACCTCGCTGGACGTGCCCGCCGAAGACTTCACCGCATCGCTGAACCAATCACTCGAAGGCCTGCGCATTGGCATTCCCAAAGAGTTCTTTGGGGAAGGCCTGCACGCCGATGTGCGCGCTGCCGTGGACGGTGCTTTGCGCGAGTATGAAAAGCTGGGTGCCAAACTGGTGCCGATCAGCCTGCCGCGCACCGAGTTGTCGATCCCGGTGTACTACATCATTGCCCCGGCCGAAGCCAGCTCCAACCTCAGCCGCTTTGATGGCGTGAAGTTCGGCCACCGCGCCAAGGACTACACCGACCTGGTGGACATGTACAAAAAGACTCGCGCCGAAGGTTTTGGCACCGAAGTCAAACGCCGCATCATGACCGGTGCTTATGTGCTGAGCCACGGCTATTACGACGCG
>JBEAWD010000014.1:0-3212 GCA_041160585.1 Pseudomonadota bacterium
GCGAAGGCGACCGGTACCGCGTGGAGGTTGAGGTGACGATCGGCCCCAGGGCCGCGCCGCTCTTTGCGCGCAAAGTGGCCAGCGAGGGTGGTCTCGGTTCCAACGGTTTGGTGCCTGCCCGGTATGAGGAAGAGACGCGCTTGCTCTTCTCCCGAACCCGGCGCGTGGCCATGAGCTTCGAGCCCGGTGCGGCCGACAAGCCCGGCACCTTGGTGCTGCAGGACGGCACACGCCGCCCGGCACCGGTGGGCACGCAGGACTCGGCCAGCCAGTTCGTGCAATTGGCCTGGCTGTTCAGCACCAACCCCACACCGGTTCAGGCCGGCGACAAGGTGAGCTTTCCGCTGGCGCTGTCGCGCCGCTCGGATCAGTGGAGCTATGTGGTGGGGGAACCGGAGACGGTGGACACACCGGCCGGTCCGGTGCAGGCCATTCACGCCAGGCCCCAGCGCGAACTCGACCCCTTGCGCCGCGACCTGATCGCCGAGGTCTGGTTCGCGCCGGCCCTGCAGTACCTGCCGGTTCGCATGCAGGTGATCGTTGATGCCGATACCTTTGCCATGATGGTCATGGACGGCTTGCCCGAACGGGTCAGGCAGGGGCTGCCGCCGCCTGCCCAGGGCGGGCCAAGCTCGGGGCGATAGACTCAACGCGACCCCCATTCCGCCCATCCCCCAGTCTCCGATTCAACCCACTGCTTCGCCCAACCCATGAGCTACGAAACCATCCTCACCGATGTCCGCGGCACGGCCGACCTCAAGACGGGCGTGATCACGCTGCACCGCCCCAAGGCCATGAATGCGCTCAACGACCAGCTCATGGACGAGTTGGGTGCCGCGCTGCTGGCCTTCGATCGCGACGACACCATCGGCTGCATCATCCTCACCGGCAGCGAGAAGGCCTTCGCCGCCGGTGCCGACATCGCAGCCATGAAGGACTACGATTTCCAGAAGGTCTACGGCAGCAACTACATCAGCCGCAACTGGGAAACCATCCGATCGGTGCGCAAGCCGGTGATCGCCGTGGTGCAGGGCGTGGCCCTTGGCGGCGGGTGTGAGTTGGCCATGATGTGCGACATGATCTTCGCCGCCGACAACGCCAAGTTCGGCCAGCCCGAAATCACCATTGGCGTGATCGCCGGAGCCGGTGGCACGCAGCGCCTGCCCCGCACCGTCGGCAAGGCCAAGGCCATGGACATGCTGCTGACCAACCGCTGGATGGACGCCGCCGAGGCCGAGCGCTGCGGCCTGGTGTCACGCGTGCTGCCGGCCGATCAGGTGATGAACGAAGCCCTGGCCGCCGCCGACAAGATCTGCAGCTTCGGCCACCTGGCCGTGATGGCCACCAAGGAGGCGGTGAATGCCACCTTCGAGTCTTCACTCTCCGAAGGCCTGCACATCGAGCGGCGCCTGTTCCACTCCATGTTTGGCACTGCCGATCAGCGCGAAGGCATGGACGCCTTCGTCAACAAGCGCAAGCCGGTCTTCAACAGATAAGGCTCACTCGCGCCGCAGCGCCGGAAACAGCACCACGTCACGGATCGAGGGCGAATCGGTCAGCAGCATCACCAAGCGGTCGATGCCGA
Source organism: Pseudomonadota bacterium (assembly GCA_041160585.1). Taxonomy (GTDB): domain Bacteria; phylum Pseudomonadota; class Gammaproteobacteria; order Burkholderiales; family Burkholderiaceae_C; genus RFTU01. The sequence continues at coordinate 1,586 of JBEAWD010000014.1, forward strand.
TGCCGCAGCCCCCGGTGGGCGGCATGCCGTATTCCAGGGCGCGCAGGAAGTCATGGTCGAAATACATCGCCTCTTCATCGCCCGCATCCTTGTTGGCCACCTGGGCGTGAAAGCGCGCGGCCTGGTCTTCGGCGTCGTTGAGCTCTGAGAAGCCGTTGGCGATTTCGCGCCCGGTCATGTACAGCTCGAAGCGCTCGGTGCGGCTGGGGTCGGTGTCCGATGCGCGCGCCAGCGGGCTCACCTCCACCGGGTGGTCCACGATGAAGGTGGGTGCCCACAGGTGGTGCTCCACCAGTTCCTCGAACACGCCGAACTGCAGCTGTGCCAGGTTCCAGTGGGCCGGGGGTGTCTTGCCCAACTTCTTCAATTCCTCGGCCAAGGCATGCGCGTCATCGATGTGCGCTGCGCCGATCTGCGGCACATGCCGCACGATGGCGTCGCGGATCGACAGCCGCGCAAAGGGCTGCTCCAGGTTCACCTCGCGTCCGGCATAGCTCAACACCGCGCTGCCCGTGGCCTGGCGCGCGGCGTGGCGCAACACCTGCTCGGTGTAGTCCATCACGTCGTGGTAATTCCAGTAGGCCGCATAGAACTCCATCATCGTGAATTCGGGGTTGTGCCGAACGCTGATGCCTTCGTTGCGGAAGTTGCGGTTGATCTCGAACACACGCTCAAAGCCGCCCACCACCAGTCGCTTGAGATACAGCTCGGGTGCGATGCGCAGGAACATCTCCTGGTCCAGCGCGTTGTGGTGCGTCACGAAGGGCTTGGCATTGGCCCCGCCCGGAATCGGGTGCAGCATCGGCGTTTCCACTTCCAGGAAGCCATGCTCCACCATGAAGTGGCGAATCGATGAAACCGCCTTGCTGCGCGCGACAAAGCGCGATCGGGCGTGTTCATCGGTGATCAGGTCCACATAGCGCTGGCGGTACTTTTGTTCCTGGTCGGTCATGCCGTGGAACTTGTCCGGCAGGGGCCGTAGGCTCTTGGTCAGCAGGCGAACCGTGGTGGCCTTGATCGAGAGCTCGCCCGTCTTGGTGCGAAACAGCGTGCCTTCGCAACCAAGGATGTCGCCCAAGTCCCAATGCTTGAAGGCATTCAGCGTGTCCTCACCCACCGCGTCCAGCGTCACGTACACCTGGATGCGGCCTGCGGGCATGTCCTTCGGGCCGAAGGATCCGTCCTGCAGCGTGCCGAAGCAGGCCTTGCCCATCACGCGCTTGAGCATCAGGCGACCGGCCACGCTGACGGAAATCGCCTGCGGCTCCAGCTGTTCGTTGGCCACGCCGGCATAGCGGGTCTGTAGCTCGCCGGCCTGGTGGCGCGGCTTGAAATCGTTGGGGAAGGGCACCGTGCCACCGGCCGCACACTGCTGGCGCAGCGCCGACAACTTCTCACGCCGCTCGGCCATCAGTTTGTTTTCGTCGGGGGCTTCCAGTCCCTGCGGGGCTTGCACGGTAGGGGCCTGTTGGGGCGATGGCTTAGAGGAACTCATGGGACGGTTTTCCGTTCGGGCGGCGGCCACAAGGCGCAACCGAAAGCCGCAGGGCTTCTGCGGGCAAAACTGCAGATTCTAGGTTCCAGGCCCCTGTGGTCCCGGAACCGACGAGGGCGCTAGCCCTTGGGC
>JBEAWD010000020.1:0-6981 GCA_041160585.1 Pseudomonadota bacterium
GCTCAAGTGCGTGGCCGCGGCGGAAAAGGCGCTGATCGACCAAGGCAAACCCAAAGGCTACCTGCCCATCGATGGCATTGCCGCCTACGACAAGGCCGTGCAGCAACTGGTGTTCGGCAGCCAGGGCGACGCCGGCAAAGCCCTGGTGGCCAGTGGCCGTGTGGCCACGGTCCAAGCGATCGGCGGCACCGGCGGCCTGAAGGTGGGAGCCGACTTCCTCAAGCGCCTGAACCCGACCGCCAAGGTGATGATCAGCGACCCCTCTTGGGAGAACCACCGCGCCCTGTTCACCAACGCCGGCTTCACGGTGGAGGCTTACCCCTACTACGACGCTGCGGCGCGCGGCGTCAACGTCAGCGGCATGCTGGCTGCGCTGAACACCGCACCCGCCGGCACGGTCGTGGTGCTGCATGCCTGCTGCCACAACCCCACCGGCTACGACCTGACGCCGGCACAGTGGGCCGACGTGGTGAACACCGTGAAGGCCCGCGGCCTGGTCGCCTTCTTGGACATGGCCTACCAGGGCTTTGGCGAAGGCATCGCGCAGGACGGCGCGGTGGTGGGCCAGTTCATGGCCGCCGGCTTGGACTTCTTCGTCTCCACCAGCTTCTCCAAGAGCTTTTCGATGTACGGCGAGCGCGTGGGCGCACTGAGCGTGGTGTGTGAGAGCAAGGAAGAGGCTGGCCGGGTGCTGAGCCAACTCAAGATCGTGATCCGCACCAACTACAGCAACCCGCCGACCTTCGGCGCGCAAGTCGTGGCCACGGTGCTGAACACGCCCGAGCTTCGCCTGCTGTGGGAAGAGGAATTGGCCGGCATGCGGGTGCGCATCAAGGCCATGCGCGAACAGTTGGTGACCAAGCTGCAGGCCGCCGGCGTGCAGGGCGACCTGTCCTTCATCACGCGTCAAAAGGGCATGTTCAGCTACTCCGGCCTGAACAAGCCTCAGATGGAGCGCCTGCGCGGGGAGTTTGGTGTGTACGGCGTGGACAGCGGCCGGATTTGCGTGGCCGCGCTGAACGCGAAGAACATCGATGCTGTTGCCTCGGCCATCGCCAAGGTGATCTGATCTGAGGTTCCGCCCCTGGGTGGCGGCGAAGGCTTCGCGTCAGCCGCTCCCGTTACAAATCGTTTGTTGCACCGCAACAAGCTTCGTGCCACAGTGCGGCACCTCATGCTGGGTGATCCCCAGCATGGGGCCGTGTTGAGCCCGATCAACCTTCCGCCGAAAAAGGTTCCTGCATGTTGTATCAGCTCTATGAAACGCAGCGAGCGCTGCTCGCGCCCTTCTCCGAGTTCGCCAGCGCCTCGTCCAAGCTGTACAACCACCCGCTGTCGCCCTTCACGCACACGCCCATGGCGCAGCGCATCTCGGCGGGTTTTGACCTGATGCACCGTCTGGCCAAGGACTATGAGAAGCCGGCATTTGGGATCCAGGCGGTCAAGGTCGGCGGCGAAGGCGGTATCGACGTGGCCGTGCAGGAGCAGGTGACCATCGAAAAGCCCTTCTGCCGCCTGATGCGCTTCAAGCGGTTCAGCGACAACCCGACCGTGCTGGCCACCATGAAGTCACAACCGGTGGTGCTGGTGGTAGCGCCCTTGTCGGGCCACCATGCCACGCTGCTACGCGACACGGTCAAGAGCCTGTTGCAGGACCACAAGGTCTACATCACCGACTGGACCGACGCGCGCATGGTGCCCTTGGAGCATGGCGCGTTCCACCTCGACGACTACGTGGCCTATGTGCAGGAGTTCATCGAGCACATTGGCCCCGCGGTAAACGTGATCAGCGTGTGCCAACCCACCGTACCGGTGCTGGCCGCGATTTCGCTCAACGCCACCCGAGGTGCCACCCTGCCACTGACCATGACGATGATGGGCGGGCCGATCGATGCGCGCAAGTCACCCACGGCAGTGAACAACCTGGCCATGAATAAGAGCCATGAGTGGTTCGAGAACAACGTGATCCACCGCGTTCCGATGAACTACCCCGGCGCCGGCCGCGCCGTCTACCCTGGTTTCCTGCAGCACACCGGCTTTGTGGCCATGAACCCAGACCGGCACCTCAGCAGCCACTACGACTATTTCCTGGACCTGATCCGGGGCGACGACGACAGCGCAGAAGGCCATCGTCAGTTCTACGACGAGTACAACGCGGTGCTGGACATGCCGGCCGAATACTACCTGGACACCATCAAGACCGTGTTCCAGGACTTCGCGCTGGTCAATGGCACCTGGAAGGTCAAGGGCCAACTGGTGCGCCCTCAGGACATCAAGGGCGTTCGCCTGCTGACGGTGGAAGGCGAGCTGGACGACATCTCGGGGGCGGGCCAGACGCGCGCAGCCCACGGGCTGTGCACCGGCATCCCGGCCGCAAGCAAGGCCCACTTCGACGTGCCCGGCGCGGGGCACTACGGCATCTTCAGCGGACGGCGTTGGCGTGAGTCGGTTTACCCCGAGGTGCGCGAGTTCATCCGGCCTTCAGCTGCCGGCAAGTCGGCTATGGTCAAGGTTCGTAAGGCCGCCACGGCCCCAAGCAAGCCTGCGAAGACCGCGCGGCGCTGAGCCCCTGACCGGCCGCGGCACCGGCATGGCGACGGCGCCTGACGATAATCGCCCCATGCCATCCGACGCGAACCCCGTGCCGTCTCATTCGGTCTTGGAAAGGCGACTGAACGACGCCCTGCCCCAGACCCAGTGCACCCGTTGCGGCTATCCCGATTGCCGCGCCTACGCCACGGCGATGGCTACCGAAGGCGCGCCGATCAACCAATGCCCACCGGGTGGCGCCGAAGGCATTTCCCGGCTGGCTGCCCTGACCGGTCGGCCGGTCATCCCGCTGAACCCCGCCAACGGCACCGAAGGCCCACGCCGCTTGGCGGTGATCGACGAAAACTGGTGCATCGGGTGCACGCTGTGCATCAAGGCGTGCCCCGTGGACTGCATCGTCGGTGCATCCAAGGTGATGCATACGGTGATCGAAGACCAGTGCACGGGTTGCGAGTTGTGCATTCCGGCCTGTCCCGTGGACTGCATCAGCCTGCGAGAGGTCACGCCCGGCGCCACGGGTTGGCAGGCCTGGAGTGCCGAACACGCCGCCAGCGCGCGGGCGCGCTATGAATTCCGAGCCGCTCGCCTTGCACGCGACAAGCAGGATCAGGAAGCACGACTGGCGGCCAAGGCGGCCGCCAAGCTCGAGGACCTGGCCGCCCACTCGGGCATCGAAGACCCGGCTGCGCTGGCTCACAAGCAGTCCGTGGTGCAAGCGGCCCTGGCCCGGGCGCGGGCTCAGCGCCCTGAGGGCGCACCACGCGGTGCGCCCAACGATGAGAGCGAGCATGAACCGCGACCAGATTGACACCTTCTTCGCCACGCTGAAGGCTGCCAACCCTCAGCCGCAGACCGAGCTGGCCTACAGCAGCGTCTTTGAACTGCTGGCGGCCGTGCTCTTGTCGGCACAGGCCACCGATGTGGGCGTCAACAAGGCCACGCGCGGACTGTTTGCCGTGGCCCCTACGCCCCAGCGCATGCTGGCCTTGGGCGTGGCCGGGATCGAAGCCCACATCAAGACGATTGGGCTGTACCGGAACAAGGCCCGCCATCTTCATGAAACCTGTCGACGGCTGATGGATCTGCATGGCGGAGAAGTGCCGCGTGAGCGGGAGTTGCTGGAGGCCCTGCCGGGCGTGGGCCGCAAGACCGCCAACGTGGTGCTCAACGTTGCCTTCGGCGAGCCCACCATGGCGGTGGACACCCACATCTTCCGCGTGGGCAACCGCACGGGATTGGCCCCGGGCAAGACCCCCTTGGCCGTGGAGATGGCCCTGCTGCGGCGCGTGCCCCCAAGCTACCGGGTGGATGCCCACCACTGGCTGATCCTTCACGGCCGCTACGTGTGCCAGGCCCGCAGCCCCCGATGCGGGGTGTGCACCGTGCGAGCGACCTGCGACACCGGGCGGCGCTGGAAGGGCTGATCGCTTGACTGCCTACAATCTTCCGGTGCTTCCCATCCGCCCTTCGTGTCATGTCCAAGCTTGAAGACCTGGTTCGCCGTGTCGAGCATCTGCTGGTGCGGCACGAGGAGCTGCAGCGCACCCAAGAACTGCTGCAGCAACAGGTGCAAGAACTCACGGCCGAGCGCGATGCGCTTCGAGCACGCCTGGGCACGGCGCGCACCCGGCTCGACGCCCTGATCGCACGGGTTCCCGCATTGGCCGCCCCCAGCGCTGCGCCCGTGCCCCTGAGTGAAGACGCCGTGCGCGGAGGCGACGAATGAAGCAGGTAGAAGTGACGATCTTGGGCCAAAGCTACCTTCTGGCTTGCCCCGAGGATGGCCAAGAGGCTTTGCTTCAGGCCGTGGCCACGGTGGATCGGGAGATGAGCGCCATCCGCGACGCGGGCAAGGTCAAGGCGCGCGAGCGCATGGCGGTGCTGGCCGCGCTGAACCTGGCCTATCGCTTGGCCGAGCGCGAGATGGCCGCGGCGCAATCGCCCTCACCCCCTCCCTCACCCTCGCCGCCGGGCGCGGCTGCCCAGGCGCCAGGCGCGAGGTCCGAATGGGACGGGGCCGACGGGGCTGGTCATGTGGAGGAGCTGATGCGGCGGCTCGACAAGGTACTGGCCGACGATGGGCGCCTGCTGTAGGCCAATTTCAGGGCCAGTTCAAAGACCACTCCAAAGGTCACTCCAAAGCCTGCGCCGAGGCCCCAAGCCCGGGCCCCGCGCTTACACTTCAGCTGTCCGTTGCCTTCGCGCAGGTTTTTATTTCCTTGAACCGATGCTCTCTGGAGCCCGGGCTTGGAACATCGTCGGGCTGGTGTGAGCGTCTCGCGTCAGATGAACCCGATGCCCGACTGACCTCGCCCACCTGAATCCCCTGGGTTCAGGAATGCGGCCTGCGGTTGGCGACGGACACCCCCACTGACCCCATGGACCTTCTGCTGGCCGTTGAACTCTTGCTGTTGGGCGGCTGCATCGGCTTTCTGGCCGGCCTGCTGGGCATCGGCGGGGGCATGCTGATGGTGCCCTTTCTCACCGTCATCCTGGGCAACCGTGGCGTGCCACCGGACATGGCCTTCAAGATGGCCATCGCCACGTCGATGGCAACCATCCTGTTCACCTCGATCTCCAGCGTCCGCGCCCACCACAAGCGTGGGGCGGTGCGCTGGGACATCGTGCGCGGGATGGCCCCTGGCATCGTGGCCGGCGGCTTGGTGGCCGGTGCGGGCATCTTTGCCTTGATCCGCGGCCAGGCCCTGGTGCTGCTGTTCGTGGCCTTCCTGACGTTTTCAGCCACGCAGATGCTGTTGGACCGCAAGCCCAAGCCCACGAGAACGCTGCCGGGGTGGATGGGGCAGTCAGCCGCAGGCACGGGCGTCGGATTGCTGTCGGGCCTGGTCGGTGCCGGTGGCGCATTCGCATCGGCCCCCTTCATGACCTGGTGCAATGTGCCGATCCACCAGGTGGTGGCCACGGCCTCGGCCTTGGGGTTTCCGATTGCCCTGGCCAACACGGCAGGCTACTTGCTGGGCAGCTGGCACCTGCCCCCCGCCCTGCCAGGCGCCTTCGGGGTGCTGTACCTGCCGGCGCTGGCGGTGATCGCCACCGGAAGCGTCGCCGTGGCACCCTGGGGCGCCCGCGCCGCGCATGCCCTGAACGTGAGGCAACTCAAGCGGGTGTTCGCCCTGCTGCTCTACGGCTTGGCGGCCTACATGCTGTGGCGGGCACTCCACGCTTGAGGCCACCGCCAGCCGCTTGGCGAGCGGCCACACCCAAGTCGGGAATCCTGATATACTCATGGGCTTTACCGAACCCTTGCGGCAGGTGTGCCTCGAGTCCCCCGGAACCCGAGTGACCAAATCGCCGATCAACCCAAGACCCCTACCCGCCCCATGACCACGATCCGTGTCAAAGAAAACGAGCCCTTCGACGTGGCCCTGCGCCGCTTCAAGCGCACCATCGAAAAGCTCGGTCTGCTGACCGATCTTCGCGCCCGCGAGTTCTACGAGAAGCCCACCGCTGAGCGCAAGCGCAAGAAGGCCGCGGCGGTCAAGCGCCACTACAAGCGTGTGCGCAGCATGCAGCTGCCCAAGAAGCTGTACTGATCCCGACTCGCCCACGCGACCAGGCCCGCTTGGCGTTTGCGCCCGCGGGCCTTGTCTTTGGAGCCCTCGAATGAGCACACCCTCTGCCGCCAGTCTGAAAGACCGGATCACCGACGACATGAAGTCGGCCATGAAGGCCAAGGAGGCCGACCGCCTGTCCACCATCCGCATGCTGCTGGCCGCCATCAAGCAAAAGGAAGTGGATGAGCGCATCACCTTGGACGATGCGGCGGTGGTGGCCGTGGTGGACAAGCTGATCAAGCAACGGCGGGACTCGATTGCCGCCTTCGAGCAGGCGGGCCGAGCCGACCTGGTGGCCAAGGAAGGCGCAGAAGTCGCCGTGCTGCAGGCCTACCTGCCGGCGCGCCTGGGAGCCGAGGAACTGGCCGCTGAGGTCAAGGCCCTGTTGGCCGAGATCGGGGCGGCCGGGCCTGGCGACATGGGCAAGGCCATGGGGGCCGCCAAGCAACGCCTGGCCGGCAAAGCCGACATGGCGCAGGTGTCGGTCCTGATCAAGGCGTCCTTGGCCCCTTGATGCCCTGGCATTGACCCCTTGACGCTCCTTCCTTCGACCCGGCGCCCGACACCCTGAACCCCCTCTACCCCAACTTAGCCGAACCGGACGACTCCATGGACGACGACCTGCTGCCCCTTCACGCCGTGGCCCCCGATGTGTGCGTGGCGCCGCAGTTGACGCCCGAGGCCATGGCCGAGGCTGCCCGGCAAGGTTTCAAGTCGGTCGTGAACAACCGGCCCGACTACGAAGAAGGCCCCGAGCAGCCCACCAATGCCTCCATCGAGGCGGCCGCGCGCGCTGCGGGCCTGCAGTACGCCTTTCTGCCGGTACAGGGTGGCTATCAGTCGCCCGAGGAGATCG
>JBEAWD010000037.1:0-4505 GCA_041160585.1 Pseudomonadota bacterium
GTGGCCACCGGCTTGACCGTCGGCTGCGGCAAGGCCGGCGATCCGGCACCCGGCGCGGCCACCGGAACATCTGCTGCACCCTCGGCTGGGGCGGCACCGGCGCCTGGCCCGGCGGTCACCCCGGCGCCTGCCGGAGCCGGCGGGGCTGCTCCCAGCCGGGCCCCTGGCGGTGGCGGCCCGGTTTCGGTCACGTTGATCAAGGCGGAAAAGCGCAGCCTGCCCATTGGACTGGACGTCACCGGAACCGTGACGGCCCGGCGCACGGTGGATGTGCGCGCCCAGGTCGGCGCCACCGTCCGCGAGGTGTTGGTCCGTGAAGGCGACACGGTGCGCCTGGGCCAGACCCTGTTTCGACTGGATGACCGAAACGAGCGCGCGCAGCTGGAGCGCGCGCAAGCGCAGCTGCTGCGCGACGAGGCCGCGCTGGCCGATGCCCGGCGACAACTCAAGCGCAGCGAGGACCTGCTGGCGCAGAACTTCATCTCCCAGGGGGCCGTGGACGTGCAGCGCACGGCCGTGCAGACGCAGGACGCCGCCGTGGCCGCATCGCGCGCAGCACTGCATGCGGCCCAGGTGGCCCTCTCATTCATGACGGTTTCGGCGCCCCAGGAGGGTCGCTTAGGTGCCATCACGGTACACCCGGGAGCCTATGTGAGCCCGGGAGGCGCGGCCCTGATGACCATCAGTCAGATGAACCCCGTGCTCGTGTCGTTCTCACTGCCCCAGCGCCATCTGGGCGATGCCCTGTCCGCACTCAAAAGCCGCGCCGCCGTGGTCGAGGTACGCGGTGCTGACGAGCCTCCCGGGGCGAAGCCCGGTCCCGCCGCACCACTGGTCTTTGTGGACAACGCGGTGGACGCGGCATCGGGCACGGTGCGGGTACGGGCCGAGATCGACAACCGGGAGGCCCGTTGGTGGCCGGGCGCTTACGTCAAGGTGCGGATGAAGCTTCAGTCGGTGGACGATGGGGTGGTGGTGCCCATCGCGGCCGTGGTCCAAGGGACCCGCGGAAGAACTGTGTTTGTGGTGGACGACGAGGGCGTGGCGCAGGCCAAGCCGGTGGACGTGCTGGCGATCAGCGATGGCTTGGCCTCACTCAAGGGGATCTCGGCAGGCGATCGTGTGGTGCTGGAAGGCCGGCAAAGCCTTCGCAATGGCAGCAAGGTGGTCGACCGCGGGCGTGAATCGGGCAAGGCTGGCGAGAAGGCCGACAAGGGCGCCGCCAAGGAAGCCAGCGCGCGATGAACCTCTCCGAGATCTTCATCCGCCGTCCGGTGATGACGGTGCTGCTCAACCTGGCCATCGTGGTGGCCGGTGCGCTGAGCCTCAACTTCATTCCGGTGGCGGCCCTGCCAAGCTACAACACACCGGTCATCAACGTGTCGGCCAACCTGCCTGGCGCCAGTCCCGAAGACATGGCCACAGCCGTGGCGCTACCGCTGGAGCAGCAGTTCCAGACGATTCCCTTCGTGGCGCAAATCAGCTCCACCAGCACGCTCGGACAAACCAGCGTGACCATCGAGTTCGAGGAGAACCGCAACATCGATGCGGCCGCGGTGGATGTGCAAGCGGCTCTTCTTCGTGCACAACGGGCCCTTCCTTTGGAGATGACCTCGCCGCCGAGCTACCGCAAGGTGAACCCGGCGGACTCACCGGTGCTGTTCGTCACGCTGAACTCACCGTCCCTGGACACGCGTGACCTGCAGGCCTATGCCGACCAGGTGATCGTGCCGAACCTGTCCACGCTGGCCGGCGTGGCCCAGATCAGCGTGTTTGGCGCCAAGCGCTATGCGGTGCGGGTACGCCTGCTGCCAGAGGCTCTGCAGGGCCGCAACATGACGGTAGACGATGTGCGGGTTGCCCTGATTGCGGCCAATGTGAACACGCCGCTGGGCACCCTGGATGGACCGCGGCAGATCCTGACCGTCCAGGCCAACCGTCAACTGCGCAGCGCGGCGGAGTTCGGCGACCTCATCATCAGCAGCCGAGGCGGAGTGCCGGTGCGACTGCGGGACGTGGCCAGGGTGGAAGACAGCTTCGAATCGGTCAAGAGTTTTGCCAGCTTCAACGGCGAGCCCTCGATTTCACTGGCTGTGTTCCGCCTGCCAGATGCGAACACGGTCCAAGTGGTGGATGCAGCCAAGCGCCAACTGGAAGAGCTCAAGGTCCAACTACCCGCGTCGATCGCCATGCGTGTGACCAACGACCGCTCGGTATCCATTCGCGAGGCCCTGCACGATGTGACGCTCACGCTCATCGGCACCATCGTTCTGGTCGTGCTGGTGATCTTTCTGTTCCTTCGCCGCTTCGTGGCCACGGCCATCCCCAGCCTCTCGCTGCCGGTGTCCCTGATGGGGGCGATGGCCATGCTCTGGGGCCTGAACTATTCGCTGGACAACATCTCGCTGCTGGGCCTGACGCTGGCCGTGGGCCTGGTGGTGGATGACGCCATCGTGGTGCTGGAAAACATCGTGCGCCATGTGGAGAACGGGGAGCCCCCCTTCCAGGCTGCCCTGCGGGGCGCACGAGAAGTGGGCTTCACCGTCATTTCGATCTCGACCTCGCTCGTGGCGGTTTTCATCCCGGTGTTTTTCATGCCAGGGGTGATCGGACTGCTGCTGCATGAATTCGCTGTGGTCGTTGGCCTGGCGATCCTGGCCTCGGCCTTCGTGTCGCTGTCGCTCGTGCCGATGCTGGCCGCGCGCTTCCTGACCGACGAGGCGCACAAGAAACCGCCTGGCGCGGTGGTTCGCGCCTTCGAGCGCGGGTTTGATTCGGTTTTGGGCGCTTACACCCGAAGCCTGGACATGGCGCTGCGCTGGCGCAAGACCGTGCTGGGCGTGGCCCTGGGCACCTTTGTGGCCACGGCCTGGGTCTTCTATGTGATTCCCAAGGGCTTCTTTCCCGAGGAGGATATCGGCCAGGTGCAAGTGACCACAGAGGCTGCCGAGGACGTATCGATCGAGGCGATGCTGGCACTGCAGCAGCAGGTGATCGAGGTATTTCTCAAGCACCCTTCAGTGGCCACGGTGAACAGCGTCGTGGGCGGCAACGCCACGCCGAACAATGCGCGACTCTTCGTCAACCTGAAACCCCGCGCCGAGCGAGAGTCGGCGAAGGCGGTCATCGAGGACCTGCGCAAGCGCACCCGGGCTATCCCGGGCATCGCGGTGTTCATGCGGCCGGTGCAGAACCTGAACGTGGGCAGTCGGCCCAGCAAGGCCCGCTATCAGTATGTGCTGCAAAGCGTGGAGCCTTCGGAGTTGGATGCCTGGGCCAACCGTCTGCAGGAAAAGCTCCGGGCCGATCCTCTGTTTCGTGACGTGACCACCGACTCGCAGCTGCGCGGCCTTCAGGCCACCCTCAACATCGACCGTGAACAGGCCAATGCGCTGGGTGTTCCGATGGATGTCATCCGCTCGGCCATCTACACCGCACTGGGCGAACGCCAGGTCTCCACCATCTTCACACCAGTGGACACCTATCGGGTCATCATGGAGTTCGCTCCAGAAGCCAAGGTGGACGAACGGGCGTTTGCAGGAATCTCGGTGCGCGCCGCCAACGGCACCCTGGTGCCCTTGAGTGCGTTGGCAACGGTCAAACGCACGGTGGGCCCCACGGCGGTCAACCACGTGGGGCAACTGCAGGCCGTTACGCTGTCCTTCAACTTGGCGCCCGGCGCTGCGCTTGGTGACGCCACGGACCGCATCGATCAGATCCGAAACGAGATCCGCCTGCCGCCCTCGATCGTGACCAAGTACGGTGGCGATGCAGCGGTCTTCAAGAGTTCGCAGCAAGGACAGGCCGTGCTGATCGTGGCCGCTCTCTTGGTGATTTACCTGTTGTTGGGCGTGCTGTACGAGAGCTACATCCACCCCCTCACGATCCTGGCCGGCCTGCCGTCGGCCGCTGCTGGGGCGCTGCTGACACTGATGGCCTTCGGGATGGAGCTCACGCTGATCGCCACCATCGGCATCATCCTGCTGATCGGCATCGTCAAGAAGAACGCCATCATGATGATCGACTTTGCCCTGGATGCACAGCGCACCCAGGGCATGAGCCCCGCTGTGGCGATCCGTGAGGCCTGCATCCTGCGCTTTCGTCCGATCATGATGACGACCTTGGCTGCCCTCGTGGGGGCACTGCCCATCGCCTTGGGCATCGGCGCGGGAGCCGAATTGCGCCAGCCCCTGGGCTTGGCTGTGGTCGGCGGCCTCATCGTGTCGCAGGCCATCACGCTGTACATCACACCCGTGATCTACCTGGCCTTGGACCGCTTCAGCGGTACCGGGCCCATCGTGGGCGAACGCTGGGAGTGAGACGCCATCCATGACGAACGAACGCAGCGAGCATTTCTACGAGCCGCAACTGGGCCATGGCCTGCGGCACGACCCCTTCAATTCGATCGTGGGGCCGCGCAGCATCGGTTGGATTTCCACCCGCTCGGCACAAGGAGTGTTGAACCTCGCGCCCTACAGTTTCTTCAACGGCTTCAACTATGTGCC
>JBEAWD010000062.1:0-4051 GCA_041160585.1 Pseudomonadota bacterium
CGGATGCCGTAGTGGTACTTGTTCACGAGGATGAGATCGCCCACGGCCAGCGTGGGGATCATCGAACCCGAGGGAATCTTGAAGGGCTCGAACAGGAAGGAGCGCAGCACAAAGATGCACACGATGATGGGGAACAGCCCGGCCGTCCACTCCACCCACCAAGGGGGCATCAGGGCCTGCGCCTGCGCTTCGTCCAACCGGTCGTCGCCCTGTGCGATGCCCATCTTCTGCAGTTCGGCCCGGCGGCGCTGCGCCTGCTGCTCCAGTTCACGAGCAGCTGCCTCTCGGGCCGGCTGGAAATGGAAACGCTCGGCCAGCCAGAACAAGAAAGTGGCCACCGACATCAGGAACAGGAGCAGCGAGAAGTTGCCCGCCCAGCGCCCCATCCACCAACCGCCCAGGTAAAACGCCAGGCAGGCGTAGAGCGCCGCCGCCAAAGGGGTCATCACACCGTTCATCACTCGTCCACCTGAAGGATGGCCAGGAAGGCTTCCTGGGGCACCTCAACCGTCCCGATCTGCTTCATGCGCTTCTTGCCCGCCTTCTGTTTTTCCAGGAGCTTGCGCTTGCGGGTGATGTCCCCGCCGTAGCACTTGGCCAGCACGTTCTTGCGCAGGGCCTTGATGTTCTCACGGGCGATGATGTTCGCACCGATGGCCGCTTGGATGGCCACGTCGTACATCTGGCGCGGAATCTGTTCGCGCATCTTGGCGGCCACGGCACGGCCACGGTACTGGCTTTGGCTGCGGTGCACGATCATGGCCAGGGGGTCGACCTTCTCGCCATTGATCAGGATGTCCACCTTCACCACGTCGGCGCTGCGGTACTCCTTGAATTCATAGTCCATCGAGGCATAGCCCCGCGTGGCGGACTTGAGCTTGTCGAAGAAGTCGAGCACGATTTCGGCCAGCGGCAGTTCGTAGGTGAGCATCACCTGCTTGCCGTGGTAGGCCATGTTCATCTGGATGCCGCGCTTGGCGTTGCACAGCGTCATCACCGTGCCCACATAGTCCTGCGGCATGTACAGGTGGACCGTGACGATGGGCTCGCGGATGTCGGCAATCCGTCCCTGCTCGGGCATCTTGCTGGGGTTTTCCACCTGCAGCACCGTGCCATCGCCCGCCTCCACTTCATAAACCACGCTGGGCGCGGTGGTCACCAGGTCCTGATCGAATTCGCGCTCCAGGCGCTCCTGCACGATCTCCATGTGCAGCAGTCCCAGGAAGCCGCAGCGAAAGCCGAAGCCCAGCGCCTGGCTGACCTCGGGCTCGAATCGGAGCGAGGAGTCATTGAGCTTGAGCTTTTCCAGCGCATCGCGCAATTGGTCGTATTCGCTGGCCTCGGTGGGGTAAAGGCCCGCGAACACTTGGGGCTGGATTTCCTTGAAGCCGGGCAGGGGCTCACTGGCCGGGCCCAGGTTTTGGGGCAGCTTCTTTTCCAGGGTGATGGTGTCGCCCACCTTGGCTGCGGCCAATTCCTTGATGCCGCAGATCACGAAGCCCACCTCGCCGGCGCGCAAGACCTGACGGTTTTCGCTCTTGGGGGTGAAGACGCCCAGGTGTTCGATGGGGTAGACCGTGTTGGTGGCCATCAGGCGGATGCGTTCGCCCTTTCCGATCTGGCCATCGACCACGCGCACCAACATCACCACGCCCACGTAGTTGTCGAACCAGGCGTCGATGATCATGGCGCGCGGCGGCGCGTCGGGCTTACCGCGCGGGGCGGGCATCTTGGCGATCACGGCTTCCAGGATCTCGTCGATGCCCATGCCAGTCTTGGCGCTGCAGGGGATGGCGTCGGTGGCGTCGATGCCGATCACGTCCTCGATCTCGGCCTTGGCGTTGTCGGGGTCGGCCTGCGGCAGGTCCATCTTGTTCAGAACCGGCACCACCTCCACGCCCAGGTCCAGCGCGGTGTAGCAGTTGGCCACCGTCTGGGCTTCCACACCTTGGGAGGCGTCGACCACCAGCAGCGCGCCTTCGCAGGCACTCAGTGAACGGCTGACTTCGTAAGAGAAGTCGACGTGGCCCGGTGTGTCGATCAGGTTGAGGTTGTAGACCTGGCCATCGCGGGCGGTGTACTGCAGCGCGGCCGTCTGCGCCTTGATGGTGATGCCGCGCTCGCGTTCGATGTCCATCGAATCGAGCACCTGCGCTTCCATTTCGCGATCGGACAGGCCCCCGCAGCGTTGAATGATGCGATCGGCCAGCGTGCTCTTGCCGTGGTCGATGTGGGCAATGATGGAAAAGTTGCGGATGTGATTCATGGACTAAAAAAAAGGCGCGTCGAAGTGGTGACGCGCCTTCCAACAAAACGTATGGCAACTGCTTGTTGGGCTTTCATTCTAGCGAAAAGCGCCCCGCTGGAAACCGCGCCAATACTGGGGTTAGCGCCGTTGCGGCGTTCCAACATCAAAAGTTGTCAACAAGTTGTACACACCCCGTTGACGGCATTCTGAAGGGCCGGGCGCTGGGGCTGGAAGGCCGCACCCGAGACCCCTGCAACCCCCAAAACGGGTGGAAATCGGGGCAAAACAGGCGTGGTTTTGCACGTTCAGGGCATTCTAACGGGCGGGCCCAGAGACCCACCGGGTCAGACCGATTTGTAAGCTAATACTCACATCGGTATTCGGGGACCCACCCCTGTGTGCGGTTTACCGCCAAAACCCCTTTCGGTGAGTGGGAATTAGCATGGCTCAGCGGGGCCGCAGCACCAGCAGGTTGGTGGAGCCCCCGCGGTTGACCACGAGCGGCACCGGGCGACTGCCTTCGGCTTTCTTCACCAGGGTGGCGAACTGCTTGGCGTCGGTGACCTCCTGGTTGTCGAAGGCCACGATCACATCCCCTTCGCGAAGGCCGGCGCGCGCGGCCGGTCCCTCGACCGCATCCACCCGCACGCCGCCGCGGATGCGCAGTTCCTTGCGCTGCGCCTCGGTGGTGTCGGTCACCGTCAAGCCGAAGGGCAGCTTGGAGGCGCCGCCCTCGCGGGGCTCGCCGCCGGCCGCGCGCCGAGGCTTTTCCGGCTCGAACTCGCCGACGGTCACGGCAATGTCACGCGTGCTGCCACGGCGCAACACCTGCAGCGTCGTGCGCGAACCGGGCTTGGTGGCCCCGATCAGGCGCGGCAAATCGCCCGACTTCTCCACCACCTTGCCGTCCACCTTCAAGATGATGTCGCCCGGTTCCACACCCGCCTTGTCGGCCGGGCTGCCCGACTCCACCCCCTGCACCAGTGCACCGGTGGGCTTGCCCAGCCCAAGGGACTCGGCCACTTCCTTGCTGACCTGACCGATGCTCACGCCGATGCGGCCGCGAATCACACGGCCAGTGGCCCGCAACTGGTCGGATACGCGGATCGCCTCATCGATGGGGATGGCGAAGGAGATGCCCATGAAGCCGCCCGAGCGGCTGTAGATCTGGGAATTGATGCCCACCACCTCCCCGCGAAGGTTGATCAGTGGGCCGCCCGAGTTGCCGGGGTTGATGGCCACATCGGTTTGGATGAAGGGCAGGAAGTCGCCCGTGTCGCGCTGCTTGGCGCTCACGATGCCGGCGGTGACGCTGTTCTCCAGGCCGAAGGGCGAACCGATGGCCATCACCCACTCGCCCACCTTCAGCCGGTTGGTGTCGCCGATCTTGACCGCCTGCAAACCGGTGGCGTCGATCTTCACCACAGCCACATCGGTGCGGGCATCCGCACCCACGATGCGTGCCTTGAATTCGCGCTTGTCCGGCAGCGTGACCAACACCTCGTCGGCACCATCGATCACGTGGGCGTTGGTCATGATGAAGCCATCGGCCGTGAGCACGAAACCCGAACCCACGCCACGCTGCTGTGGCGGCTCGTCTTCGCCCCCGCGGGGCGCGCCGCGGCGTCCCGGATTGGGCGTGCCGGGCATGGGGATGCCGAAGCGGCGGAAGAACTCTTCCATCTGCGGGTCCATCTCGCCGCGGCTGCTGCGGTTGGGCCGCTCGGTCGTGCGGATGTTGACCACGCTGGGCCCCACGCGCTCCACCAGTTCCGTGAAATCGGGAAGGCTGCTCAGTGCCTG
>JBEAWD010000094.1:0-3645 GCA_041160585.1 Pseudomonadota bacterium
ACATAAAGCCACCGATTTCGCTCTTGAAGTTGGATCGTCGATACCGGCTTCAACGAGTACCCGTTCTTCCTGGCGTTGTGGTACGCAAGGAAGTGCTCCGGCAGTCTCTCTTGCTTTACCACAGAACGTGGATCCCACTGCCGGCCCTGGCGACGCGCATCCCTAATCATGAGCAACCGCGCGCGGTTCTAGCAGCAGACTAAGCCCCGCCCCGGCAAATGACCTGTACCACGCTTGCGGATGCCGCCTGGGCTGCAGTCGACAACTCGGCCGCGGCGCCATCTCCGATAACGTAGGCGATCCCGTTAGCCTCTAGAAAAGTCTGTGCTGTGCGAAGCCCGATGGCAAAATTTACGTTTTGCGGAATATCTCCAGTAGCACTTGCAATACGGAGGGCGTTCAGCTTTCCAACAATCACTCCAACAACCGAACCTCGGCTATCGATAAGCGGTCCGCCACTATTACCCGGCTGAATCGGTGCGCTGATTTGCAGAAATCTTGCATCGCCTCGGATACCGGACAGCGCGCTCACTGCCCCGATAGATGCGCCAACCGTCGGAGAGAGAACACCTGGCAGGGGAAAACCAAGTGCCGCAACAGGCTCAGCCAATCTCGGCGAGGCACTGCGAAAGATCAGAAATGGCACGCTCTCTGTAGCCTGTGCTCTCAGGATCGCAAGGTCATTTGACTCATCGCGCGCAAGAACCGTCGCGTCGGCTTCGACACCGTTGCTCTTCAACTTGATTGCGCCACAAGATTGAATGACATGGCTATTTGTAAGAACGACACCATTACGGCTAATGAAAAACCCGCTACCGCTAGACTCCTCGTTCTTAACTTGAGGCGTCACTTTGGGAGCCGGCGCCACTGAGTCGACTCGAATCGCCTGACCACGACACGTTATCGAACTCCAGCAGTTCTTGGACAAGCTCGTGCCTTCAGCTTGACAGGAGACCCCCACCAAAGCGTTCCCGCCGGCCTCAATCGCCCGGAACCGGAGCTGGGCGCGCGCAACTGACTCTGAAGGACCGGAGTCGTAGTAATTACGCATACACGATATCCCTTCGACCGGCCCAATCTGCTTCACTGGAGATGTCGGCACTTCTCCTGAATCAAAGATACGAACCTGACTGGCGAGACGAAGTTGTGTCGCCGCATCCATCGCGATTACGTTCGCAGATGATGCGCAGGACGCCAGGACAGCCGAAGCGAAAATGATCAGTACAACCCTAATCCCACCTGAGAGGCTGTTTTCAACGGCTTGCGGCGCATCCATTTTTGGGACCCTACATTCCTTGGGGGAGTAACATAAAGTGGCGGTCTTACACCCCACTCCGCTCGATCAAGGTAGATAGTGTTGCGCATCGGGCGTTTCCATGGAAGCCCTCAATCCCTCGCTATGTTGCAGCTTGATGTTCCCCTGCACAGAGCCAACGATCAAGATCCGTGGATGGCGCAATCGCTCACTCGCCGAACACTCCTCGGGCTGGCGTGTCTGTACCAATTGCCCGTACAGCCGAAGAAGACTGCTTAGCAGCGGTTGCGGCCGGGCGCCATCACACGGTGAACTCACGCTGACGGCCATCAAGCGGTAGTTCGGCCCTGGGACCGTTCGCAGAGCCGAGTGTCGGCTGTACGCAGTAAAACGTGCGTAGGCCTGGGGTCTGGTCACTAGACTGGCGCGTCCGACTGCTTCGTCCTGGGCCGAACATGCGCGACCGACGGAGATGAGCCATCCGCAGTCCTGAACGTGCTGCCGCAAATCCCTTTTTCGAACCTGAAGGCCGCACCTAGGGGCAAGTCCCCCCGACTACGGAGCCTCACAACGGCATGAGGCAGGCCGCACAGGATTGATATGCGCGGTAGTCAGCGGGCTACAGCCGGTAGCAAAGGCGGCTGCATGGCGCCGTCGGCGATAGCCAAGCCAAAATGGTGGTTGTCAGGCTGACAGAATGGACCTCAACAACGGCCGTTGCAATACCGCGGCAAGGGGAGACCGTGCACAGGATTGGGTGGCTATTGATGTTGCTCCCCGGGTTCGTTACCGGGCAAATCCGACCTCGAGCGCGTCGCATTGAACCGCCCCGGAATTCGAGGAGGCTAGTTGGGACAAGTGGTCAGCCCTCCGAGGCAGGTTGCCCCGTGAGTTGCCGGTAGTAGTTTGCCTCGGCTTCTGCCGGCGGGATGTAGCCCAGACCTTCCATCAATCGGTGATGGTTAAACCAGGACACCCAGTTCAGCGTGGCGATCTCCACCGCCTCGCGCGTCTTCCACGGCCCGCGCCGATGAATCAGCTCGGCCTTGTACAGCCCGTTGATCGTCTCGGCCAGCGCGTTGTCATAGCTGTCACCACGGCTTCCGACCGAGGGCTCGATGCCGGCTTCGGCCAGCCGCTCCGTGTAGCGGATGCTCACGTACTGCGAGCCGCGATCCGAGTGATGCACCAGCCGGTCCCGGTCGGGTTGCCGGGCGTACAGCGCCTGCTCCAGCGCATCCAGCACGAAGTCGGTGGCCATGGTCCGGCTCACCCGCCAGCCCACGATGCGCCGGGCATAGACATCGATGACGAAGGCCACGTACAGCCAGCCCTGCCAGGTCGAGACGTAGGTGAAGTCCGACACCCACAGCTGATCGGGCCGATCAGCCTTGAAGTGCCGGTTGACCCGATCCCGCGGGCACGGCGCGTTCGCATCCGGCACCGTGGTTCGAACCCCCTTGCCGCGCACGGCACCGCGCAGGCCTCTTCGCTTCATCAGCCGCTCCACCGTGCATCGGGTCACCCGGTGGCCATCGCGGTTCATCTGCTTCCAGACCTTGTCGGCGCCGTAGACCTGAAAGTTGGCATGCCAGAGCTGCTCGATCTTGGGCACCAGTTCGGCATCTCGCCGCGCTCGTTGGCTCAGCAGGGACGGATCCCGGGCGCGCGCCGCATGTCGACGGTAGGCCGACGGGGCAACCTGCAGGACTTCGCAGATCGGCTCGACCCCGTGGACGGTGCGGTGCCTGTCGATGAATGCGTACATCACTTGAGCCGGCGGTCGAGCTCCGCCTGGGCGAAAAACGCGCTGGCCAGCTTCAGGATCTCGTTGGCGCGGCGCAGCTCCTTGACCTCGCGCTCCAGATCCTTGATGCGCTGCGCCTCGGCCGTGCTCAGGCCCGCACGCGCACCGGAATCGACCTCAGCTTGCTTGACCCAATCCAGCAGGGTCTGCGGAACGCAGCCGATCTTGGGCGCAATCGACTCGACCGCGGACCACAGTGACGGGTACTGCCCGCGCTGCTCCTGGACCATCCGAACGGCCCGCTCGCGAACCTCGGGTGAGAACTTCCTTGTCTTGTTCATGGCTCCATCTTCTCAAGAGTTGGAGCCTCCTCAAAAACCGGGGCGGTTCACTCCAGCGCGCTTCCGAAGGTAACGCGCAGGCCAGGGCTGCGATCATCCGCCGCATCGAGACAAGACTACTTGGACTAGCGCAGCCCGCCGCTTCCGATGTCACTGAGGCCGGAAGTCCGGAGCATCGCCAGCCCTAGTGGCGCCAGCAGTTCGCGCGCTGTACAACGCCTGGAAATCGGCGAATCTCCGGTTCAGCAGCGCGCGACTGTCAACAGCGGCACTTCCGCGGCCACCGCCGGGTTGCCCTGATC
>JBEAWD010000156.1:0-3098 GCA_041160585.1 Pseudomonadota bacterium
CTGTCCGACCAGAACATCAAGGATGTGCAGAATCGCATGCCCAACCGCAAAGGCATGACGCTGGACCACGCCATGTGGCCGGGCAAGGGGCTGGGCAAGGGCAAGTTGGATGTCAAGGCGAGCGCTTGCATGAGCAACTGCGCCACCGAGCCTTCGGTGGCCTCCATGCTGCCCGACCATGCGCGCAACGCCCACGGTAACCTGGCCGAGCAGAATCGACTGGTGGGCGCGCAGCACGGTGCCGACACCACGCGCCCGCCCGCGCCGCAGACAGGACTGCCCAAGGCGCCGGCTCGCGCCACCGCGCAGGCCGCGGGCGGCGCGGCAGCCGGTGGCGCCGCCGCGGCCGCCGGCGCCGGGCCAGATATTGGCAAGCTGCTCAACCAGCACAGCTGCAACGCCTGCCATGCTCAGGATCGCAAGCTGGTGGGCCCATCCTTCAAGGAGATTGCCAACAAGTACGCCGGCAAGTCCGATGCCGTGGCCTATCTGGCCGGCAAGATCAAGAACGGTGGGGCAGGC
Organism: Pseudomonadota bacterium; assembly: GCA_041160585.1. Lineage (GTDB taxonomy): Bacteria > Pseudomonadota > Gammaproteobacteria > Burkholderiales > Burkholderiaceae_C > RFTU01. Next base: position 523 of record JBEAWD010000156.1, read on the forward strand.
GCCTGGGGTCAGATTCCCATGCCCGCGCAGGGCCTGCCCGTCTCCGATGCCCAGACGCTGGCCAAGTGGCTGGCTGAGGGTGGCCGCAAACCCTAATGAGATGCACCGCATAGTGCAATACAGTTGTCCAAGAACGGCCGCAGGCCGATCCCCCCTGATTCCAAGGAGAACATGATGATGCAAACCCGTCGCGAGATGCTGCAACGCAGCGCTGCTGTGGCCGGCATGATGGCCAGCCTGGGCCTGCTGCCGCAGACCGCCCTGGCCAACGCCTGGAACAAGGCCGCCTTCGAGGCCAAGAACATGGCCGAGCTGATGAAGGCGCTGGGCACCTCGGCGCCCACTGAAAGCAAGGATGTGACCATCACTGGGCCCGACATCGCCGAAAACGGCGCAGTGGTGCCCGTGGGTTGTTCCACCTCATTGGCCGGTGTGAAGCGGCTGATGATCCTGGTGGAGAAGAACCCCAACATGCTGTGCGCCATGTTCGATGTCAGCGATGCGGTGGATGCCAACTTCACCACCCGGGTGAAGATGGGACAGTCCTCCGATGTCTACGCGGTGGCCGTCACGGCCGACAACAAGGTGCTCTTCGCCAAGAAGGAAATCAAGGTGACCCTGGGCGGCTGCGGCGGTTGATCCCGCCCGCTCCACCTGTTCACCAACCCCGACACTCAGGAGATCAACATGGCAGATCCGATGCGCATCCGCGCCCAAGCCTCCGGCGACAAAGCCACCGTCCGCGTCCTCATGGCCCACGAAATGGAAACCGGCCAGCGCAGGGATTCCGCTGGCAAGACCATCCCCGCCTGGTTCATCCAGGACGTGGTGGCCAGCCATAACGGCAAGGCCGTGTTCTCGGCCCAGTGGGGCCCGGCCGTGTCCAAGAACCCGTTCCTGCAGTTCACCGTCAAGGGTGCCAAGGCTGGCGACAAGATCAGCGTCACCTGGACGGACAACAAGGGCGACAAGCGCACCGACGAAGCCACGGTCAGCTGACCGTGGTCACGGCGGCGCGCCAGGCGCCCTTGTTGTGGAGTACACCGGAGACAAACGCATGAATCAGCCTAACGCTTCCTGGCCGAGGGCCGCAGCGGCTCTTGCCCTGGCCATCCCCCTGATGGCCTTTGCCCAGACCAAGTCCACCAGCGACGGCATTGCCGAGTACCGCAAGATGCTTGAGGACGGCAACCCGGCCGAACTCTACGAGGCCAAGGGCGAGTCCTTGTGGAAACAGGCCCGAGGCCCGAAGAAGGCCACGCTGGAGAAGTGCGACCTGGGCCTGGGCCCTGGTGTGGTCAAGGGTGCCTGGGTTCAGCTTCCGCGCCATTTCGCCGACACCGGCAAGGTGCAGGATGTGGAGTCGCGCCTGGTCACTTGCATGGCCACCCTGCAGGGCTTCAACGCCGATGAACTGGTGAAGACGCCCTTCGGCCGCGGCGAGATGGCCAACATCACGGCCTTGGCCACCTGGATCGCCGCCGAATCCCGCGGCATGAAGTTCAACCTGCCGCAAGGGCACCTGGAAGAGCAGCGCTTCTACGAACTGGGCAAGCGAGCCTTCTTCTTCCGCGGGGGGCCGATGGATTTCTCTTGTGCGTCGTGCCACTCGGTGGATGGCAAGCGCATCCGCCTGCAGGAGTTGCCCAACCTCACCAAGAACCCGGGTGATGGCATCGGCTTTGCGGCCTGGCCGGCTTACCGGGTCAGCCAGGGCGCGATGTGGAGCATGCAGCTTCGTTTGAACGACTGCTACCGGCAGCAGCGTTTCCCCTATCCCGGCTTCGCCTCGGACCTCACCGTGGCCTTGGGCGTCTACATGGGCGTCAACGCCAAGGGCGCGGAGTCCATCGCCCCGGCCATCAAGCGCTGATTGCGCCCACGCACAGGAAACGCGAACATGAACCAGCCTCTGAAAACCTTGCGCAACTTCCTGGCCGCACGCTCGGTGCGGTCCACCGCCTTGCTCATCACCGCAGCGGCAGCAGCCGCCACGGCCGTGGGTTGCGCCTCGTTGCCTTCGCCGCGGGAGCTCGACGCGCAGGCCGGCGCCATGATCAAGGCGGCCTTCCGCGATGAGGGTATCGCCAAGGTCGACCGCATCCAGCAGGATCTGGCGCAGTCGGCTTGTTCCTCTGACAAGTTGCCCCCGCCCGAGACCATGCAGAAGGTCATGCAGGAGGCCATGGCCACGGTGAAGTGGCCCGCCGGCGGCAAGTACCTCGGCGACTGGAAAGAGGGCGAACGCTTGGCACAAGGCGGACGCGGCATGACCTGGACCGACCGGACAACCGACCCCAAGGCCAACGGTGCCCAGTGCTACAACTGCCACCAGATCAGCAAGGCCGAGATCAGCTACGGCACCATTGGCCCAAGCCTCTATCAGTACGGCAAGCTGCGCGGCGTCAGTGACCCCAACAGCCCCGCTGCCGAGCCCATCCTGAAGTACACCTGGGCCAAGATCTGGAACAGCAATGCCTACATGGCCTGCTCGGGCATGCCGCGCTTCGGCCACGCCAAGCTGCTCAATGAAGACCAGATCCGCGACGTCATGGCGCTGCTGCTGGACCCCAAGT
>JBEAWD010000257.1:0-13049 GCA_041160585.1 Pseudomonadota bacterium
CCGGGAAAAGTTCTTCCACCCGGCGCACGATGGCCTCGCAGCGCACGCGGTTGAGGTCGCGGTCGTAGCCATTGAGCTCGGCGGTGCCGGCGATGCGAAGGCGGTCACCCAGGCGGCTGAAGACCAGCTTGTATTCGTCGTCGGTGAGCGAGACCTGATGCGCCATGCGGGCATCCTTCACCGGCATGGTGACCGAATAGCCCTTGGCCGGGTAGATCGGCAGCTCGATGCCCAGGGGTTTGGCGATCAGGGGCGAGAGGCTGCCCATGGCCAGCACATAGGCGTCGGCCCTCAGGCGCTGGAAGCGGCCCTCGCTGTCGGTGGCCTCCACATGGTCGATCGCGCCGGCCACCTCGCGCAGGGCGGTCACGGTGTGGCTCATCAGGAACTGCACGCCGTCTTCTTCGCAGCGCTTGACCAGTTCTCGGGCGAACTGGTTGGCGTCACCCGACTCATCTTCGGCGGTGTAGGTGGCGCCGGCCAACTGGGGCCGGATGTGGGCCAAGGCTGGCTCGATCCGCACGGCCTCGTCGGCGCTGATCACGCGGCGGTCGCAGCCCAGGTCACGCATCTGCTGCGCAGGCGCCTCGGCCCCTTCGAATTCCTTCTCGTTCGTGTAGAAGTGCAGGATGCCTTGCGTGCGCTGGTCATACTGGATGCCGCGCTCGACGCGCAGTTGCTGCAGCGTGTCGCGGCTGTAGGTGCCCAAGCGCACGATCTGCTCGATGTTGTGGCGGGTGCGTGCGGGGGTGCATTCGCGCAGGAACTGCAAGCCCCACATCCACTGGCGCAGATCGGCGCGGATGCGAAACAGCAGGGGCGCGTCTTCCTGGCCCAGCCACTTGAGCACCTTCAGTGGCGCACTGGGGTTGGCCCAGGGCTCGGCATGGCTCACCGAAATCTGGCCACCATTGGCGAAGCTGGTTTCTGCGGCCGGCGTGGCCTGGCGGTCCACCACGGTGACCTCATGGCCCTGTTGGCGCAGGAAGTAGGCGGAAGTGACGCCGAGCAGGCCGGCTCCCAGGACGATGACCTTCATGATGCAAGCTCCGTGGCGCTGCGGGAGGGGTGGGCGGTGGCGTCGGCCCCATCGGCCGTGGCCGCCAGGTAGCGGCGGGTCAGCAGCACCCAATAGGCGCTGCCGATGGCGATGTTGTCGTCGTTGAAGTCGTAGGCCGGGTTGTGGACCATGCAGCTGCCGGCGCCGTCGCCGTTGCCGATGAGCAGGTAGCTGCCCGGCACCTTCTGCAGCATGAAGGCGAAGTCTTCGCTGCCGGTCAAGGCTGGCGCTTGCGCATTCACGCGCGCGTCACCCGCCAGTTCGCGGGCCACGCCGCGGGCGAAGTCGGTGGGTGCGGGGGCGTTGACCAGCACGGCGTAGCCGGGCCGCCAGTCGATCTCGGCCTTGGCACCGAAGCTCTCGGCTTGCGCCGCCGCCAAGGCGTGGATGCGCTGCTTGAGCAACTCACGCACGGCAGGGTCGAGTGCGCGCACACTGAGTTCAAGCTTGGCGCTGCCGGGAATCACGTTGTTGGCCTGGCCGGCGTTGAAGGCGCCCACGGTGACCACGGCCGTTTGCTGCGGGTCGACATTGCGGCTGACCACGGTCTGCAGCGCCATCACCAGGCTGGCTGCGGCCACCAGCGGGTCGCTGGCCTTGTGGGGCATGGCGCCGTGGCCGCCGTTGCCGCGCACGGTGATGGTGGCGTAGTCGCTGGAGGCCATCATCGGCCCCTCTCGCAGCCACAGGTGGCCCTGGGGCACGCCAGGCATGTTGTGCATGGCAAAGATCGCGTCGCAAGGGAAGCGGTCGAAGAGACCGTCTTCCATCATCCTGATCGCCCCGCCGCCACCTTCTTCGGCCGGCTGGAAGATCAGGTGCAGCGTGCCGTCGAAGCCGCCGTTTTCGGCCAGGTGCTGCGCGGCCGCCAGCAGCATGGCGGTGTGGCCGTCATGCCCGCAGGCGTGCATGAGGCCCGGTCGGGTGCTGGTCCAGGGCCTGCCGGTTTCCTCGGCGATCGGCAGGGCGTCCATGTCGGCACGGATGCCCAGGCGCTTGCCGGAGGTGCCGCGCTGGAGCGTGCCCACCACGCCGGTACCACCCAGACCACGCGTGACGGTGTAGCCCCGTCCTGCAGCTTGCGCGCCACCATCTCCGAAGTGCGGTGCTCGTCGAAGGCGAGCTCGGGGAAACGGTGGATCTCGCGCCGCAAGGCCGTGAAGGCCTCAGCCTTGGGGCGCAGTTCGTCGAGAACGGTGGTCACGGCGTGGCCTTGCCTGGAGGAGTCGGCCAAGGGCTTATTGAGCTTCGAGCTTGATGGCCCGGGCAATGGCGCGAAAGCGCGCTGTCTGGACCTCGTACTCCTTGGTGGCTTCGGCCAGGTTCAGCATCGTCGGGACGCTTCCACCCAACTTGGTGAGCGCCGCCTTGGCTTCGCCATCACCCATGGCCGTGGCCAAGGCGCGATTCAAGTTGGCTGCGACCGATTCCGGCGTGTCCTTGCGGACGAAATAGCCGGTCCACGTGTTGAAGGAGAAGTCCTTGATGGACCTGCTGTCGTTGATGCTGGGGTACTTGGCCAGGAAGGGGGCCTCCACCTTGCCCGACGGCGCCAAGGTGGCCAGGATCTTCAAACGTCCGCTGTCGGCCAGGCCAACCGTCTGCTCACCCACCACCAGGAAGGTGACGTCCACCGAATTGCCGCCCATGTCCTGCAACAGCGGCGCCATGCCCTTGTAGGGAATGTGCACCATGTCGGCCTTGATGAGGTTGGCGAAATGTGCGCCGACCACGTGGTAGAGCGAGCCGATGCCCACGCTGCCGTAGGTGAGCGGCTTGCCTTCGGCCGACGCCTTCTTGGCCAAGGCGACCAACTCGTCAATGTTGTTGACCGGCAGACCGGGGCGCGCCAACACGGCCATGGGGAAGGCGCCGATCATCTGCACGAAGCGGAAGTCCTCGGCCTTGTACTTCACCGCCTGCAGGGCCATGGGGGCCAGGATCAGTTCGTTGGGCGAGCCCTGGTAGATCCAGGACCCGTCAGCCGGTGAACCCAGCACCTTCTGGGCACCCAGGGCACCGCCGACACCGCCGAGGTTTTCCACGATCACCATCTGGTTGAGCGCCTTGCCCAGCGGACGCTCGACGATGCGTGCGATGGCGTCCGACAGGCCGCCTGCGGGGTAAGGCACCATGAGGTTCATGGGCTTGCCGGACTGGGCCTGGGCGGTGGCGGCGCCGGCCACCAGGGCGAAGGTGGCGGCCAGGGTGATGGCGCGACGGGTGAAGCGGGTGGTGTTCATCGGGGTCTCCTTCAACGGTGGGGTTCGGTGCAACGTGTCCTCGGTGCGCCGAATGCGGTCGGTGGATCGGGCCCAGGCGGGTGGTCCCGCTTCAAGATATTGGCCTCTGGTGGCGAATGTAGAAGTCGACAGATCGAACGTCCAATGCATTGTTTTTTGATTTACGATGCATCTGACTCATAGTACTCGCGATGACACTTGTCCAGCTCAAGCACTTCGTGGCCCTGGCTGAAGCCGGCTCCTTCAGCCGCGCGGCCGCACGGGTGTTTCTGACGCAACCGGCGCTCAGCCGCAGCATCCAGTCGCTGGAGGACGAGTGGGGGGCCCCGCTGTTTGACCGGGTGGGTCGGCGAATCGAACTCACCCCCTATGGCCGCGAGGCCTTGCCGCGTGCACAGCGCCTGTTGGCTGACGCCCAGGAACTGCGCCGCACCGGGCAAGAGTTCACATCGGCCGAAGCCGGTGCGCTCCACATCGGCCTGGGTTCAGGCCCCGGGGCCATGCTGATGGCTCCGTTGCTGCTGACCATGGCTCGAGAGCACCCGCAGTTGCACCTGGACATCGCCCGAAGCGGCACCGACCTGCTGGTCCAGGCCCTGCGGGAACGCCGCCTGGACGCCTTGGTGGTCGATTCACGCTCGCTCAAGCCGGCCAGTGACCTCAACACCGAGTTCCACCATGAGATGCGCGGCGCGTTCATGGTGAGGCGGGGTCACCCCTTGTCGCGGCGCATGGCCGAGGGCCGTGGCCTGAGCTTCGCGGAGCTGGCGCCCTACCCCATCGCGTCCACCCCCTTGAGCGACGAAGTGGCGCGCATCATGGTCGAGCGATATGGGCCCAAAGCCAACCCCAGTGAATGTGTCACGCTGCGATGCGAAGAGATATCCAGTCTCGTCGAGGTGGCCCGCCGCAGCGATGCGGTGCTGGTGGCCATACGGCATGCAGCACCGGACTTGGTGGAGCTGCGCATGAGGCCTGCGCTGCAGGCCACGGCGAGGTTCGGCTTGGTGACCCTGGCCGGGCGCACCGAGCACCCCGCCTTGGCCGTGGTGCGACGCGTCATGCATGCGCAGCTGCAAGATGTTCCGGAAGACGCCCCGCCCAAGGGGGATTGACTATCCTCCACAATCCCCCCGTCCGACGAAACGTCCAACAACAGGAGACCACCATGCGCTTCATCACGCGCCGTGCCTTGCTGGCCGCAACTGCGGCAGCCGCCATTGTCGTTCCGTTCGCTTCCGTGCAGGCCCAGGCCTGGCCGGCCAAGCCCGTCACCATCGTCGTGCCCTTCCCGCCGGGCGGCGGCACCGACGCCTTCGCGCGGCCCCTGTTCGCGGCCATGACCAAGACGGTGGGCAAGCAGTTCCTGATCGACAACAAGGGCGGTGCCGGTGGCACCCTGGGCGCAGGCATCGCAGCCAAAGCCGCGCCGGACGGCTACACCTTTTTCATGGGTGCTGTGCACCACGCGATCGCACCGTCGATGTACCCCAAGCTGGACTACAACATCGAGACCGATTTCGTGCCGGTGGGCCTGGTCTCCAGCGTACCCCAGGTGGTGGTGGTGAACCCATCCAAGGTACAGGCCAATACGCTGCCCGAATTCCTCGCCTTCGTGCGCGCCAACCCGGGCAAGCTGAATTACGGCTCGGCGGGCAACGGCACCTCGCACCACTTGGCCGGTGAACTGTTCAAGCTGCAGAGCAAGACCTTCATCACCCACATCCCCTACCGCGGAGCAGGCCCGGCCCTGCAAGACCTGATCGCCGGACAGGTGGACGTGATGTTCGACGGCCTGGGTTCAAGTGCCGCGCACATCAAGAGCGGCCGCATCAAGGCGCTGGCCGTGGCCGCCGACAAGCCCGCGCCTGGCTTCGCCAATGTGCCCACGGCCAAGGACGGTGGCATGCCCCAGTACCAGGTGGCCACCTGGTACGGTGTCTGGGCGCCGAAGGGCACGCCGCCGGACATCATCGCGGCCATGCAGGCGGAGATGCGCAAGGCGCTTGAGTCGCCCGAGCTGCGCAACACCTGGACCGGCCTGGGCACCGAAACGCCCAATCTCTACGGGGATGCCTTCGGCCGCTTCGTGTCCGGTGAGATCAAGCGGTGGGCCGAAGTCGTCAAGGCTTCCGGCGCCAAGCTCGACTGAGCTTGACCGCCGCAGCCCGGCAGCGCGCTGGCGCGGCCGGGTTCACGCTGTGTTCCTCTGCACGCTGACATGTCCAATCAGAACCTCTATGCCGCGCTGCGCGCGGGCTTTCCCGTCGACCTGAACTCGGTGGCGGTGGAAACCGCCGACGGCCCGGCGGGGCAGCCCTTTTCGGCCCTGTACTACACCTGGGCCGACCTGGACCGCGCCAGCGCCCGCATCGCCAACCTGCTTGGTTTTCTGGACTTGCCGCCACAGTCGCGCGTGGCGGTCCAGGTGGACAAGAGCGTGGAGAACCTGATCCTGTACCTGGCCGTGTTGCGCGCAGGCCATGTCTACCTGCCCCTGAACAATGCCTACCAGGCCGCTGAGATCGAGTACTTCATCGGCAACGCGGAACCGGCGCTGGTGGTGTGCTCGCCCAAGAACTTCGGTTGGATCAGCAAGATCGCCTTTCAAAAGGGCACGCGGCACGTCTTCACCCTGGGAGACGACCGGACGGGTACGCTGTTGGAGCGTGCCGCTGCGCATTCGGATGACCACGAGGTGGTGGCACGCAAGGCCGATGACCTGGCGGCCATCCTCTACACCAGCGGCACCACGGGGCGCAGCAAGGGCGCCATGCTCACGCACGGCAACCTGCTGAGCAATGCGCAAGTGCTGCAACGCTACTGGGGCTGGCGCGCGGGCGATGTTCTGGTGCACGCCCTGCCCATCTTCCATGTGCACGGGCTGTTCGTGGCCTCGCACGGTGCGCTGATCAACGGCTCGAAGATGATCTGGTTCTCGCGCTTCGACCCGAAGGCGACGATTGCCCGACTGCCGCAGGCCTCGGTGTTCATGGGCGTGCCTACGCTGTACGTGCGCATGTTGGGCGAAGCAGCGCTGACGAAGAAGGCGTGCGCGAGCATGCGGCTGTTCATCAGCGGCTCGGCCCCCTTGCTCACCGAAACCTTCCAGGCCTGGAAGGAGCGCACCGAGCACACCATCCTGGAGCGCTACGGCATGAGCGAGACCGTGATGCTGACCTCCAACCCCTATCGCGATGAAGATGGGCAGCGCCTGGGCGGGACGGTCGGCTTTGCCCTGCCGGGCGTGGGCGTGCGAGTGCACGACGACAAGGGGGGTGCCTGCCCACCTGGAGAGATCGGCGGCATCGAGGTGCGCGGGCCCAATGTGTTTGCCGGCTACTGGCGCATGCCGGAAAAGACCGCCGAGGAGTTCACCGCCGACGGCTGGTTCAAGACGGGCGACGTGGGCGTCATCGATGAGTCGGGACGCGTGACCATCGTGGGCCGCAGCAAGGACCTCATCATCAGCGGCGGCTACAACGTCTACCCGGCCGAGATCGAAGGCGTGATCAACGACATGAGCGGCGTGGCCGAAAGCGCGGTGATCGGCGTGCCACACCCCGACTTCGGCGAAGCGGTGGTGGCGGTGGTGATCGCCAAACCCGGCGCCACGCTGAATGCGGACTCGATCGTTTCCACGCTCAAGGCCCGCATCGCCAACTTCAAGGTGCCCAAGCGCGTATTCGTTCAGAACGAATTGCCCCGCAACGCCATGGGCAAAGTGCAGAAGAACCTGCTGCGCGACGCGCACAAGGGCTTGTTCGCCTGAGTCACCTCAGCGGCTGTCGCCTGGCATGAGCGGCGGCCGTGGACCGGGACATCAAGCCCGACACTTCTCCTCAAGGTAGGCCACCGCCTGCTCCACCTGGTCTACCAGGATCAGGCACTGGTCACCGCTGTTGAGCCGGGACAGTGCCGTGTCGATGGCCACGAACTCGCCACGGATCTCCTCGATTTGGGTGGTGCGCGATGCGCCCTGAAGACCTTCACGCATGATCTTCACCACTTCCCAATCGGCGCGGCCACGCTGGCATTGGTCTTCATAGAGGATGACCTGATCGAAGGACTCGCCCAGGATACGGGTCTGCTCGCGAAGGTCTTCATCGCGCCGGTCACCCGCTCCGCTGATGACCACCGTGCGCCTGCCGGTCTCGCCGATGGGCAAGGCCTTGAAAGCCTGAACAAGCGCGTTGATGGCGTCGGGGTTGTGCCCGTAGTCGGCCACCAGGGTGGCGCCGCGGTAGTTCATCATGTTGAAGCGGCCGGGCACCTTGGCCGCGTCGCTGACGAAGCTGGATATACCCTGGACGATGTCGGCCCAAGGCATGTTCAGGCCCCAACAAGCTGCCACCGCTGCCAGGGTGTTTTCAACCTGAAAGCCGATGGCGCCGCCGTGGGTGATGGGCACGGACGACAAGGGCAGCCGGTGCTGCACCTTTGCCTCGACCGCCACCAATTCACCCTTTTCGACAAACACCACGCGGCGACCACGCGCTCGGTGCGAGGCGATGCGCGGATGGTGTGAATCACGCGCGAAAAAGATCACCTGCCCGGGGCACTCATCTCCCATGGCGGCCACCAGCGGATCGGCCGCGTTGAGCACCGCATAGCCACTGGGCGCCACGTTCTGCACGATGACCTTCTTGACGCGCGCGATGCCCTCGACGGTGTGGATGTGATTGAGACCCAAGTGGTCGCCGGTGCCCACATTGGTGACCACGGCCACCGAGCAGCGGTCGAAGCCCAAGCCTTCGCGCAGGATGCCGCCGCGCGCGCACTCCAGCACCGCCGCCTGCACATGCGGATGGGACAGCACGTTGCGCGCGCTCTTGGGGCCGCTGCAGTCGCCACTGTCGGTCTGGCGGCCGCCGACGTACACGCCGTCGGTGTTGGTCATGCCCACGCACAGCCCGGTTTGGGCCAGCACGTGCGAGATCATGCGGGTGGTGGTGGTCTTGCCGTTCACGCCGGTCACGGCCACCAGCGGGACGCGGCCATCGTCGCCGGGCCTGTAGAGCTCGGACACGATGGGGTTGCCGATGTCACGGCCCTTGCCATACGACGGGTTCAGGTGCATGCGAAGGCCCGGCGCGGCGTTGACCTCGACGATCCCGCCGGCCTGGTCCTCCAGCGGCCGCTGGACGGTCTCGCACACCACGTCCACACCGCACACGTGCAGGCCCACCATGCGCGCGGCGTCCACCGCGCGGGCAGCCACTTCGGGGTGCACATCATCGGTCACGTCGGTGGCGCTGCCGCCGGTGGACAGGTTGGCGTTGTTTCGCAGCACCACGCGCCGGCCCTTCTCCGGGACCGATTCAGGTGTGAGGTCTTGCTGCACCAACCGCGCCTTGGCGATGTCGTCGAAGCGAATCTTGGTCAAGGAGGTCGCATGGCCGCTGCCCCGACGCGGGTCGGCATTCACGATCTGCACCAGCTCACGCACGCTGTGCTTGCCATCACCGATTACGAAAGGGGGATCACGGCGTGCCGCCGCCACCAGTCGTTCGCCCACCACGAGCAGGCGGAAATCGCTGCCGGGCAGGAACTTCTCCACCAGCACGTCTCCGATCTCGGCGGCGGTGGCAAAGGCGGCATCCGACTGCTCACGGGTGGTGATGTTCACCGTGACGCCGCGGCCCTGGCTGCCGTCCTGGGGCTTGATCACCACCGGCAGGCCCACCCGCTGCGCAATGGCCCAGGCCTCTTCGGGTGTGGCTGCCGGCGCACCGATGGGCACCGGCACGGCTGCCGATTGCAGCAGGTGCTTGGTGAGGTCCTTGTCCTGTGCGATGGCCTCGGCCACAGCGCTGGTGTTGTCGACTTCGGCTGCCTGGATGCGGCGCTGCCGGTGGCCCCAACCGAACTGCACGAGGCTGCCGGTGGTCAGGCGCCGAAAGGGAATGCCGCGAGACACGGCAGCCGACACGATCGCCCCGGTGCTGGGGCCCAATCGCAGGTCTTCATCGAGCTCACGCAGCTCCGTGGCGCAGGCTACGCCGTCCAGGTTGGCGGCCTCCTGGGTAGCGGTCTCGGGAGACCAGGCGGCTTGCAGGATCAGCTGCACCATCTCAAGGGCGCGGCGGGCCACATCCTCTTCCGTGTACTCCACCACGACCAGGTACACGCCGTCCTCAGCCGTGGCTTCGGTATGGCTGAAGGTGACCGGGCAACCCGCTGCGGCCTGCAGGGCCAGCAGCGTCGCGTCCAGGGCATGCGCCATGGTGATGGCGCCACGACGTGTGGGCGTGCGCAGGGTGCCCAGGCCTGGACAGAGGGCGCGCAAGCGGTCTTCGAAACCGGCATGGGCCTCGATCGACCGTTCATCGGCCCCACAGCGCACCTCCAATTCGAGTGCTGTGTGTCGGCTCCAGAGGTTCGGGCCACGCAGGGCCCGTGTGCGGATCATGTCCATGAAGGCGATTCGGGGTTTCGGGGGTTTTGGGTCACGTGATGCGGGCCGGGTGGCGCGAATCGGCTGGCCTTCAGGCGATCACCGACTGGTCGGGTCGCAGCTCTGGCCGTCGAAGCTCGAAGGTCTCCAGGCCAGCCACGATCAACTCAGGGGAGAGGTCCAGGGCCCAGGCGGCCGCCACAGCGGCCAGCGTCGCCGTGGCCGGCACCTCGCGGGCGGTGACCCGCAGGTCGCGGTCGATGTCCAGCACGGGAATGAGCTGTTCGCCACGCGCGAGCATGATGGTTCGGCCCTCCATGTACACCACGCGACCGCCGCCGGCCGCATGCGTGCGCAGGGCGGCCAGACCGCCGTCCTCAGCGTACAGGATCACCTCGCCGTCGCACAGTTCGGCCATGGCCAGCACCTGTTCATGCACCGCATGCAGCACGGCTGCACCGTCCGCGCGCACCACATCCACCTGGGTGCGCGACACCTTGAAGCGCTGCTCGGGGGTGGCGATATCGTGCCGCACCGCGCCGGTGAACGGTTCGCAGTCGGTGACGATGCCCACGTTGCAGCGGTCGTACACCAGACCTTCCTCCAGGATCGTGACCGGATTGCTCTCGAACACGGCCGCCTCGACATTGCGGTTGATCAACAGGCGCTCAGCGACCTGCCAGCCGATGGCATCTCCGCGCTCGACGCGGCGGTTGCCCACGAACAGACCATCGCGGCAGGCCACGCCCACCACGGGGCCGGACATCTGCAGCATCCAGGCCACCAGGCGCGCGATCACCGAGGTGTCCTGCGTGCCCGTCACGCCCACCAAGGGAATGCGGCCCGACTCGCCTTGCGGGAACAGGTGCTCGACGATGGCCTTGCCCACCTCACGGGCCTGGCCGCTGGCAGGCTTGAGGTGCATGAGCAGACCCGGGCCGGCATTGACTTCGACGATGGCACCGCCCTGCGCTTGCAGCGGCTTGGAGATGTCTTCGCACACCAGGTCGATACCGGCGATGTCAAGGCCCACGATGCGCGCGGCCAGGGCACAGGCGTGGGCGACTTCGGGGTGCACCTCGTCGGTACAGTCGTTGGCCATGTTGCCCTTGCGGCTGACCAGCACGCGGCGGCCTGCCTCAGGCACGGACTCGGGCTGCAGGCCCTGCTTTTGCACCGTGATCAGCACCTCGCCTTCCTGGCGGATGAGGATGGGGTTGAGCGGATGGTCTTCGGTATCGCCGCGGCGCGGATCGCTGTTGATCTGCAACGCGATCAGTTCTTCCACGGTGTGGGTGCCATCACCGGTGATCCAGGCGGTTTCGCCGCGCGCGGCAGCCGCCACCTGGCCGGCCACGATCAGCACGCGGTGTTCCTCGCCGGGGATGTAGCGCTCGACCATCACGCCGCTGCCTTCGGCATCGGCCACGGCGAAGGCGGCCTTCACCTCGTCTTCGCCCGTCAGGTCCAGCGTGACACCACGCCCGTGGTTGGCGTCGGTGGGCTTGACCACCACCGCGCCTTCCATGCGCTGCGCCAACCGCCAGGCATCGTCCGGGTCCTCGACCAGGCGGCCTTCAGGCACGGGCACGCCGCAGCCGGCCAACAGCTCCTTGGTCATGTCCTTGTCGCTGGCGATGCCTTCGGCGATGGCGCTGGTGCGGTCGGTCTCGGCCGTCCAGATGCGCTTCTGTCGGGCGCCGTAGCCCAGCTGCACCAGGTTGCCCCGGTTCAGGCGGATGTGGGGAATCTCGCGTTCGGCGGCACAGGCCACGATGTGGGCGGTGCTGGGGCCCAGGTAGACCTGATCGATCTTGTCGCGCAGCGCGTCAAGGGCGGGCTTGAGTTCGTAGGGGCGGGCATGGAGCGCGGCTCGGATGATGTCGTGACCCACCGACAGCGCCTGACGGGCCACCTTCTCGTCGCGGGCTCGGAACACCATGCGGTACACACCGGCGGTGGAGGTTTCGCGGGTCTGACCGAAGGCGGTGGGCATGCCGGCCTGGTCGAGGACTTCAATGACCACATGCTCCAGCACATGGCCCATCCAAGTGCCGCCCTGCAGGCGCTGAAGGAAACCGCCCTTTTCGCCCACGCCGCAATGGTGGTCGCCCACGCCGGGCACGATGCCCAACAGCCGCTCGGTGAAGCCAGGCAGTTTGTCGGTGGGGAATTGCTCCAACTCACCCAGGTCCAACCAGACTTCCAACACCGAGCGGTAGGTCCACATGTTCGGGCCGCGCAGGAAGTTCACGCGCAGGATGCGCAAGTCCAGTACGGGAGGTACACCGGCGGAGGCCGCCTGGGCCTGAGCGGCCGCAGTGGCGCCATTCGGGCCGGAGTCGGGGCGTTCGTCGTTCATGGCCGCCGATTGTCCACCCGAAGCGGCCTGAAAGCGTTCAAAGGCCATGGGCCAAGATGACACCGTGATGTCGGACAATCCGAGCTTCGGCACCCTGGCCGCGGCAGCGGCGCAGCGCCGCCCTTCTGCACCCATGTCTGTTTCCCCAAGCGATCTGATCCAGCCGGCACCCTCGGCGCCCTCGGCATTCAACGCGACATCGTCTTCATCCGATGACAGGCGTGTGCCCGATGGGCTCGACGCGCCCGTGTTGGCCAGCCTTGAGCTGGATCTGGACCTGGAGGGGCGATTCACGGCCAGCGAGCTGGTGCTGACCTCCAGCGGCCTGGCCTGGCGACGCGATGCGACTTGCGCCTGGCAGACCTGGCCCCTGCGCAGCGGCCTTCGCCTTCAGCACACCGACCGCGGTGGCGTGGGGCTGCTGTCGCTGCACGACGAGCAGCAACGCCTGGCCCAATGGCGGTTCACCTTGGAGCGGGACGTGGCCGCGGTGCGGCTGGTGCAGCAGTTCGACCGCGCCTTGCTGGAACTTCAGGGCAAGGCACACACCCACGAAGCCGAGGACGACGCGGCGCGCTGCCCCAGCTGCAACGCCCCACTGCCGGAGAACAGCGAGGAATGCGAGGTTTGTCACCGTGAGCTGCTCCAGCCGCCTTCGACCTGGGTGCTGCTGCGCCTATGGCGCTTTGCCAAGCCCTACCAGGGGCAGTTGGCCCTGGGCCTGCTGCTGACGCTGCTGTCCACGGCGGCGCACCTGGTGCCGCCCTACCTGACCATGCCGCTGATGGACGACATCCTGATTCCGTTCCAGAACGGACAGGCCATCGACCCGCAGCTGGTGACGCTTTACCTGGGGGGCCTGCTGGCCTCGGCCCTGGTGGCCTGGGGCTTGGGATGGTGGCGCACCTACTTGCTGGCGCTGGTGTCCGAACGCATCGGGGCGGACCTGCGCACCAGCACCTTCAGCCACCTGATGACGCTCAGCCT
>JBEAWD010000268.1:0-3036 GCA_041160585.1 Pseudomonadota bacterium
CCCCAGTACTGCGGCTTGTTCTGCACCGAGAAGTGCGTCTGGTCGATCTTGCTGATGCGGCCGCAGGCGATCGTGCAGCCGAAGCAGGCCTGGTTGGTCACCAGGTGCTTCTTGCCGTCGGTCTTGCGCGGCGTGGCCATGGCCTCGGCGGAGATGTCCTTGGCGCCCTCGAACTGGCTGTCGCGGTGGTTGCGGGTGGGCAGCGCACCGACCTCGTTGATCAGGTTCATCAGCACCTGGGTGCCGTAGGTCGGCAGGCCCTGGCCCGTCAGGGGGTGGTCCGCGAGGATCTTCTTCTTCTCGGACGTGACCTGCATGAAGCCCTTCGCGTCGGCGAGGTTGCCCACGCCTCGGGTGCCGCGCACCGCGATGGCCTTCAGGTTCTTGCTGCCCATGACGGCGCCGACGCCCGAGCGCCCGGCCGCGCGGTGCAGCTCGTTGACCACGGCGGCGTACAGCACCTGGTTCTCGCCGGCCAGGCCGATGCTGGAGATGCGCGTCAGCGGGTCCTGGTGCGTCTTCTTGATGATCTCCTCGGTCTCCCAGACGCTCTTGCCCCACAGGTGCGAGGCGTCCTTCAGCTCGGCCGTGTCGTCGCTGATCGACAGGTACACCGGCTTGGACGAGCGGCCCTCGAAGATGATCATGTCCCAGCCGGCCATCTTCAGCTCGGCGCCCCAGTGGCCGCCCGAGTTCGAGCAGGCGATGGCGCCGGTCAGCGGGCCCTTGGTGACGACCGTGTAGCGGCCGCCGGTCGAGGCCATCGTGCCGGTCAGCGGGCCGGTGGCCCAGATGATCTTGTTGTCCGGCGACAGCGGGTCGACCTTGGCGTCGATCTCCTCGACGAGGTACTTGCTGGCCAGACCGCGCGAGCCGAGGTAGGCGCGCGCCCAGTCCATGTTCAGCGGCTCGGCCGAGACGGTGCCGGTGCTCAGGTTGACGCGAAGGATCTTTCCTGCCCAAGACATGTGGGGTACTCCTGAGGCTGTGGGTTAGGCGGAAGGCTGGTTGCCGAGCTTGTCGGCCCAGGCCTGCATGCGGCCCAGCCCGGTCCAGTTGGCGTCGACGTAGGTGATCGCACCGGTCGGGCACGCCGTGGCGCAGGCCGGGTCGCCGCCGCACAGGTCGCACTTCTGGACCTTGCCGGTCTCCTGCACGTAGTTCACGGTGCCGAACGGGCAGCTGATCGTGCACACCTTGCAGCCCACGCAGGTCGTCTCGTTGACGACCTTCGCGCCGGTCAGCTTGTCGACGGTGATCGCCTCCACCGGGCAGGCGTGCAGGCACCAGGCCTCGTCGCACTGCGTGCAGGTGTAGGGAACCTTGCGGCCGGTGTGATGAAAATCGAACACCTTGATGCGCGACTTGGCCGGGGCGTAGGTGGCGTAGTTTTCAAACGAGCAGGCCATCTCGCACTGGAGACAACCGGTGCACTTCTCCGGGTTGATGTGCAGGGTCTTTTGCATGGACGTCCTCGGGGGGCTGTGAAGGTATGAACTCAACAACGTATGTTGAGGGCATCGTATAGCCCCCACCACCTAGGTTTTACCCTAGAGCGGGGTCAAAAGCCGCAGGCTGAGCAGGGCGTTGCGCGGCGCACCAGGCTCGAAGAAGCGCCCGTTGGCGTCGTTCACGATGACGCTGGCCGCGTGGCGGCGGTTCAAGGCGTTGTCCACCCGCAGCAGCGACTCCAGGCGCCAACGGCCACTGACCTGCCATCCCTTGGACCAGCGCACCGCCGTCAGGGCATACCCAGCGGAGAAGTCGGTGTTGCGGTCGTTCACGGCCACCGAGCCGACGGTTCGCCATTCCAGTGCGGCGTCACCCCAGACGGCGTCCGTTCGGCGCAACTCCGCATAGGCCCAGGCGCGCGGCGCACCAGCGATGCGATTGCCCGCATTCACCACCGCCGTGGGTGTGGTGCAGGGAATGCCCTCGCAGGTGAGAAAGCGGTCCTCGTAGGTCGCTTGCAGCACGGTGGCCGCCAGACGCGCCTGCCACTGACGGTCCAGGCGCCACGTGCCGCCAAGCTCCACGCCGCGTCGAAGGGTTCGGCCTACGTTCTGGAACGCCGACCGGCCACCGGCGTTCGTGGCCACGCCGATCTCGTTGTCGGTACGGGCCTCGAAGACCGCTGCATCGATATCGGCTCGGCCCGTGCGCCACTTCATGCCGGCTTCCCACTGGGCGCTGGTCTGCGCCCTCAGGGCCGTGTTGAATCCGCCTGTGCCGTCTGCGCGGTAGGCCAACTCACCCAGGGTGGGCGACTCGAAACCACGGCCGGCGCTCAGGTGAAGGTTCAGCCCCGGCGCGGCCTGCCAGCGCAGGCCCATGACCGGGTTCGTGTAGCCGAACCGCAGTTGACCCGAATCGTTGCCGTTGCCAAGGTAGGCGTCCTGGGCACTGAGATCCACGCGGCCGCTGCGGGCACCGGCCAGCAGCATCCAGCGGGGAGCCAAGACCCACTCGGCCTGCGCGAAGACGTCGCGCGAGCGGGCTTGGTTGACTTCATCACGACGCAGTCGGCCCACCACACCCAACAGTTGGGCGGCTGCGGTGCCGGTGAAGTTTTCAAAGCCGCGACGGTCGTCTCGCTGGCGATCGGCGGACACGCCGGCCACCAGGCCCAGCGAGTCCCACTCCCAACGTGCACGCGCTTCCAGCCCCTCGAAGCGACGGTCGAAGTCGATCACGCCGCCGCCGTGCCGCACATTGGCCTGCGTGACCGGTGCGATGGCCAGCCACTGCGCCACCGAACGCTGGCCGCTGTAGGCGCTCAAGCGGGTCTCACGCAGCGCGCCCTGGTCGAAGCGATGGCGCCATGACCACCCGGCCTGGGTTTGGTCCAAGGTCTTGCGCGTGTCGAACTGCAGGGCCTGGGCCGTGGTTTCGCGCGGGCCCAAATCGAACTGCGCACGCGACAGTCCCAAGGGATCATCGGCCGGCTGGTTGAGGTAGCCCACCTGCAGCGTGACATCGTCGTTCAAGCCACGCCAACCCAAGCGGGCATTGGCCTGTTGCTTGACGGCACCGCTT
>JBEAWD010000058.1:0-4595 GCA_041160585.1 Pseudomonadota bacterium
CCTGTGTGGCGGCGGCGGCGACGCGCTCGTACTCGGCCAAGGCCACCTCGCAGCGTGCCTGCAGGGCGTCAAGGTCGCTGGACTGATCGAGGTGCTGGAGTTCGCGCTCCCACTGCTGCAGCAAGGCCGGCAGTTCTTCCGGTTGGCGGCGCAGCCGCCGTGCCAGGCCCATCCAGGCCGACAGGCGCTCATCGAGTTCCTGAAGGCGCGTGGGGTCGAGTTCGGTGTGGCCCAGGTAGCCGCGAAGGCTGTGGGCGGCGTCGTCCACCAGGGCCTGCGCCTGCTCAAGGGTGTCTGCAATGGGGGTCAGGCGAGGGTCATGGCGCTGAACCTCATGCAAGCGCTGCAGGGCGGCGTTCAGGCCCCGCCGGACCGACGCCTCATCGTCATCAAGGGTGTCAAGGGCGGACTGACCCGCTTCGATCAGCGACTGCCCGTGGGACAGGCGAGCATGTTCGTCGTTGAGATCGCGCCATTGGCCTTCCAGCGGGGCGAGCTTGCGCAATTCACCCAGCTGCCACGCCAGGCCTTCGCGTTCCCGCGCCAGGGCATCGGCCTGGTCGCGTGCCTTTTCAAGTGCCTGCTGGGCCAGGCGCCAGGCCTGCCAGGTGGAGTGGATGCCGCGGGTGTCCACGCCGGCCACGGCGTCGAGCAAGGCCCGTACGGCCGCCGGGCGGGTGAGGCTTTGCCAGGCGTGTTGGCCGTGGATATCCAGCACATGGTCGGCGACGTGCTTGAGTTGCGCCACCGTGGCACTGTGGCCGTTTATCCAGGCGCGACTCTTGCCGTTGGCATCGATGCTTCGCCGCAGGAGCAGCAGGTTGTCTTCGGGTTCCAGCCCGGCTTCGGCCAGCCAGGGGTGCAGCGCCGCGGGGCAGTCGAATTCGGCCGTGATGTCGGCGCGCGCAGCGCCTTCGCGCACCACCACGGCATCTGCCCGTTGACCCAGTGCCAGCTGCAGGGCATCAATCAGGATGGACTTGCCCGCGCCGGTTTCGCCGGTGAGCACCGAGAAGCCACCGTGAAAATCGAGTTCCAGCGAGCTGACGATCACGAAATCGCGGATGGACAAGCGCCGCAGCATCACACCACCCCTTCGTGCCAGCGCAGCTTGCGCCGCAGGGTGCCGTAGTAGCTCCAGCCTTGAGGATGCAGGAAACGGACGGTGTGGTCGGAGCGGCGCACACGAACCTGGTCACCATGCAGCAGGCTGGCCACGCTTTGCATGTCGAAGTTGGCCGAAGCGTCTTTGCCGGCCACGATTTCGATGCGTACTTCGCCGCGGTCGGGCAGCACGATGGGCCGGTTGGACAGGGTGTGGGAAGCGATCGGCACCAGCAGCCAGCCCGCGATGCCCGGATGCAGGATGGGGCCACCGGCCGAGAGGGCGTAGGCGGTGCTGCCGGTGGGGGAGGCCAGGATCAGGCCATCAGCCCGGATGTTGGCCACGAACTGACCGTCGACCTCGACGCTCAGTTCGACCATGGAAGCCGTGGCGCCACGGCTGACCACGACGTCGTTGAGGGAAAGGCCTTCGAAGATGCGCTGGCCATCGCGCCAGATGCCCCCTTCGATCATGGTGCGGGACTCCACCTCTACGGCCCCGGCCAACATGGGCGGCAGCACCTCGCGGAATTGCTCGATGGGGATGTCGGTGATAAAGCCCAGACGGCCCTGGTTGATGCCGATGAGCGGCACGTTTTGCCGGGCCAGTTGCCTGGCGATGCCCAGCATGGTGCCGTCGCCACCGAGCACCACGGCCACATCGCAGCGCTGGCCCAGTTCGCCGGCCGGTACGCTGCCGAATTCGGTCAGGCCGGTGTTGAGTGCGGTTTCATGCTCCAGCACCACTTCCACGCCCGAGCGTTCCAGGAAGTGCGCGATGTCTTCCAGCACATTGCGGATGCCTTGGGCCTGGTACTTTCCCACCAAGGCGGCTCGACGGAAGGGCTTGGCCATGATTCGACAGATTAAAACATGGTCGCCCCCATCTGTGACCACTCCTTGAAGTGACCCTAAACTCGTGGGCAGCCAATCAGCACTATGGACGACCGTTCACGCACCCTGCTCAAGATCCTGGTGGAGCGCTACATCGCCGACGGACAGCCGGTGGGTTCGCGCACGCTGTCGCGCGCCTCGGGCCTGGAACTGAGCCCAGCCACGATCCGCAACGTGATGGCCGACCTCGAGGAGTTGGGCCTGATCGCCAGCCCGCATACGAGCGCGGGGCGGGTGCCTACGGCCAAGGGCTATCGGCTGTTCGTGGACACCATGCTCACCGTGCGGCCGCTGGAAGCCGAGCCGGCCCACACCGAGGTGTCGGCTGTGGCCCAGCAGCTGGCGCCGGACCAACCCCAACGGGTGATTGCCAGCGCGGCGCAGATGCTGTCCAACCTGTCGAACTTCGTGGGCGTGGTGACCGCGCCGCGCAAGGCGGGGGTGTTCCGTCACATCGAGTTCCTTCGCCTGGGCGAGCGCCGTGTGCTCGTGATTCTGGTGGCCCCTGATGGCGACGTGCAGAACCGCGTCATCTTCACCACCCAGGACTTCACGCAGACCCAACTGGTGGAGGCCACCAACTTCCTGAACACGCACTACGCGGGCATCACGCTGGAAGAGATGCGCCTGCGCCTGAAGGGCGAGGTGGACAGCCTGCGTGCGGAGATTGCGCAGCTCATGCAGGCCGCGGTGGATGCCGGCAGTGAAGCCCTGGCGGAGACCACCGAGCAGGTGGTGATCAGCGGCGAGCGCAATCTGCTCGGTGTGCAGGATTTCGGGCAAGACATGGGTTCGCTGCGGCGGCTGTTCGATCTGTTCGAGCAGAAGGCGCAGCTGTTGCGTCTCTTGGACAACAGCAGCCGTGCCGAGGGCGTGCGCATCTTCATCGGCGGCGAAAGCCGTGTGGTGCCCTTCGAAGAGCTGTCTGTGGTGTCTGCGCCCTATGAGATCAACGGGCAGGTGGTAGGCACGCTGGGGGTGATCGGGCCTACGCGCATGGCCTATGACCGCATGATCCAGATCGTGGACATCACCTCGCGCATGGTCAGTCATGCGCTGAGTCAGAAGTAGCGCTGTCGCCCCTTCAGAACGGGATGCGGCGGGTCAGGATTTGCCACCACATCACCCAGTCGCCCATGAAGGAGTACAGCGGCTGCTTGAACGACGCCGGCTTGTTCTTCTCGAAGCCGAAGTGCCCCACCCAGGCAAAGCCATAGCCCAGCAGCAGGCCCAGCAGGATGAGGCCGGGCTGCGCCTTGACCGCGGCCGCGATGAAGCAGGCCAGGCCCAGGCTGGTGCCCACGAAGTGCAGGCGCCGGCAGGTGCGGTTGCTGTGTTCGCCGAGGTAGAAGGGGTAGAACTCTGCGAAGGTGGCGAAGCGCGTGGGACTGGCTTGGGTGCTCATGTCTTGCCTCGTGGGTTGGGGTTGGGTTTGCCGTAGCGAATCTTGGTGGTGAGGATGATGCAGGCCAGCGTGAGCGTGACGGCGTTGGCGACGATGATGGGCCATTCGCCCAGTCCGATGCCGTAGACCAGCCACAGCGCCACGCCAACAGTAAAGCTGCTGTACATGCCGAGCGAAATGCCGCTGACATCTCGTGTTCGCAGGGTGAGCAGTGCCTGCGGCACAAAGGATGCCGTGGTGAGTGCGGCGGCGGCGTATCCGATCCAGTCCTGCAGAGCCATGGGGGAATGGTAGCGGTTGTGGGCCCCCGCCTAGAATGCGCCCCGCGGGCCGTTAGCTCAGTTGGTTAGAGCAGAGGACTCATAATCCTTTGGTCGCTGGTTCAAGTCCAGCACGGCCTACCAATTACCCTTGTAAATCAATAATTTCACGGAACGGGTGTACGCGTTGCCTCACGCCCTGAGCTCACCAAACTGGAGATCAGGATTGAAACGAATGAGGCGAAGGCAACTGTCACGGCAAGCTCGGCCATGAAGAGCCTTACGGTTTCGGTGCATCGATTCAAGGACCAACGGGTGTTGAGTGACGGCCCCTGCGGTTCCATGGCCGAGGCTGATCGCCGGCTGCAGTCTCTTTGGGTGGAGTTGTCAGCCTCGCCGTTTGCATGAAAACTGCCGACAAGACCGACACCTTCGATTCCCAGCCCGGTTTGTGCGGCCCCACGATCACCGTTCGGCCCGCGCATGAGGGCGATTTCGAGACGCTGTTCGAGGCCGCATCTGACCCCGGGATCTGGGCACAACACCCTTCGCCCTTGCGCTATCGACGAGAGGTGTTCAAGACCGAGTTCTGGGACACCGCCGCGCAGATGGGCGGCTTGCTGATGGTGCTGGAGAACACGACCGGTCATTGCATCGGATCCTCGCGGTTCTACCAGTGGAACCCAGCCGATCGCAGCGTTGTGATCGGTTACACCTTTCTGGTCGCGCGCCACTGGGGCGGCCCGACGAACTCCGAACTCAAGAACCTGATGCTTGAGCATGCGTTCAAGGCCGCCTCGACCGTTTGGTTCCACATCGGGAGCGGGAACCTTCGGTCTCGTCGGGCCGTGGAGAAGTTGGGCGCACAGCTATCCCACGAACTGGTCATCGAGGCCGGTGGTAAGCGCCAGGTGGTGCTGCACTACCGGCTT
>JBEAWD010000292.1:0-9315 GCA_041160585.1 Pseudomonadota bacterium
GCCGGCGCAGGTGCAGCGCGATGCGCAGGTGATCGAGGCCTATCTGGGGGCTGGGCATCATGCATGAGCCTTCCATGCCGCAAGGCGCGGGCGGGGCCCCGGCGCTGCTGCAGGTGCAGGGCCTGCGCGTAGCCTATGGCGGTATTCAGGCCGTCAAGGGCATCGATTTGGAGGTGCGTGAAGGCGAGCTGGTGAGCCTGATCGGCGCCAACGGCGCGGGCAAGACCACCACGCTAAAGGCCCTGACCGCCATGATCAAGCCCCAAGGCGGACAGATTGCGTATGCCGGCGAACCGATCGCGGGACTGGGGTCCTGGGACCTGGTGGCGCGCGGCCTGGTGATGGTGCCCGAAGGCCGCGGGACCTTTACCCGTATGACGATCCTCGAGAACCTACAGATGGGCGCCTACCTGCGCCACGATGCGGGTGTGGCGGACGATCTGGAACAGGTGTTCACCCTGTTTCCCCGCCTGAAGGAGCGGCAGGCGCAGTTGGCCGGCACACTGTCCGGCGGAGAGCAGCAGATGCTGGCCATGGGCCGCGCCTTGATGGCGCGCCCGCGCCTGCTGCTGCTCGATGAGCCCTCGATGGGCCTGTCCCCCCTCATGGTCGACAAGATTTTCGAGGTGATCCAGACAATTCACCGGCAGGGCACCACGGTCTTGTTGGTGGAGCAAAATGCCAGCCGTGCGCTCGCGGTGGCCAACCGGGCCTATGTGATGGACTCTGGTGACATGACGATGAGCGGCCCAGCCGGCGACTTGCTGCACGACCCACGCGTGCGGGCGGCCTACCTGGGCGAGTGACGGATCGATCCTGCAAACGTTTCCCCCAACCCTCTGAAGGAGTGTTCGAACCATGAGCAAGAAGTGGAATCTGGTACTGGCCACCCTGGCGGTGGCGGCCCTGGCGGCCTGCGGCAAGAAGGAGGCCTCAGCCCCGGCGGCGTCTGCGGGCCCGGCTGAGACGGTGGTCAAGATCGGCCACGTGGCCCCCACCAGCGGCGCCATTGCACACCTGGGCAAGGACAACGAGAACGGTGCGCGCATGGCCATCGAGGACCTCAATGCCAAGGGCCTGACCATCGACGGCAAGAAGATCAAGTTCGAGCTGCTGGCCGAAGACGATGCGGCAGACCCCAAGCAGGGCACGGCTGCCGCGCAAAAGCTCGTGGACAGCAAGGTGGCGGGTGTGATCGGTCACCTGAACTCCGGCACCTCGATTCCCGCCTCCAAGATCTACAGCGACGCGGGCATCCCGCAGATCAGTCCCTCGGCCACCAACCCCAAGTACACGCGCCAGGGCTTCAAGACCACCTTCCGGACCGTGGCCGATGACGTGCACCTGGGCGGCACCCTGGGCAAGTATGCGGTGACCGAACTCAAGGGCAAGAGCATTGCCGTGGTCGACGACCGCACCGCCTATGGCCAGGGCGTGGCCGACGAATTCGCCAAGGGCGTGGAAGCCGCCGGCGGCAAGGTCGTGGACCGTCAGTTCACCAACGACAAGGCCACCGATTTCACCGCCATCTTGACTGCCCTGAAGGCCAAGAAGCCCGACGTGGTGTTCTTCGGCGGGATGGATGCGGTGGCAGGCCCGATGCTGCGCCAGATGAAGCAGTTGGGCATCAATGCCAAGCTCATGGGCGGCGACGGCATCTGCACAGGCGAACTGCCCAAGCTGGCCGCCGGCGCGATGGCCGATGGTCAGGTGGTGTGCGCCGAAGCCGGCGGCGTGGAAGGCGAGGCCAAGACGGCCATGACCGACTTCGGCACCAAGTTCAAGGCCAAGTACAACGCCGATGTGCAGATCTATGCCCCCTATGTGTATGACGCGGTGATGGTGATGGCTGACGCCATGGTCAAGGCCAACAGCACCGACCCCGCCAAGTACCTGCCCGTGTTGGCCAAGACCGAGGGCTACAAGGGCGTGACGGGTGTCATCTCCTTCGACGAGAAGGGCGACATTAAGAACGGCGCACTGACCCTCTACACCTACAAGGCCGACAAGCGCGAGGCGATTGCGGTGGTGCGCTGAGCGCAGTTGGCCAGTGGTGTGGGCGCCGTCCATGCAAGCCGCGCAGCACCGCCTGATGGCGGTGCGCGCGCATGACTACGCCCGCACCCGCAACCACCTTGAAGGTGCGGTCACCCGGCTGTCGCCCTACATCACCCACGGCGCGCTGACCCTGCCCCAGGTGTTGCAGGCCGTGCAGGAGGCCGAGCAGGCCCGAGACCCCAAGGGACGGGCCCTGCCCCGCGACCACAAGTTCATCAACGAACTGGCCTGGCGGGAGTACTTCCACCATGTGTGGCAGTACGAAGGCAAGGGGATCTTTGCCTCGCTGCATGAAGGGCCGATGCCCGAGAGCGCCTACGCGCGCGCGCTGCCCGATGACATCCGCCAGGCCCTCACCGGCGTGCCCGTGGTCGACCAGGCCGTGCGCGAACTCTATGCCACCGGCTACCTGCACAACCACGCACGCATGTGGCTGGCCTCCTACGTGGTGCACCTGCGCAAGGTGCATTGGCGCGCCGGCGCCGATTGGCTCTACGGTCACCTCTTGGACGGAGACCTGGCCAGCAACCACCTGAGTTGGCAGTGGGTGGCGGGCACGGGCAGCCACAAGCCCTACCTGTTCAATGCGGGCAATGTGGAGAAGTTCGCCCCGTCGGCCTGGCACTCCCGCGGCACGGTGATCGATGCGTCCTACGAGACCCTGGAGGATGTGGCCCGCAGCGGCAAGCGACTGGAGGGGCGGCCCGGGCGGGCGGCCCCATCCGCAGCATCATCCGCAGCCCCGGGCGCTGAGGATGCGCCACCATTTGAGCCAGCTTTGCTCGAACGCCCCCCGTTTGAGTTGCCCACCGCCCAGGCGGGCGACCTGGACGGCGCCTGGTTGATCCATCCCTGGAACCTGCGCGTTCCCGAGGGCTGGAGCGGGCCGGTGGTGGGCATCTTCGCAGCGTCCTTCCACCAGCGTTGGCGCTGGAGCGAGCGGCGCTGGAACTGGGTGAGTGCGCTGATGCAAGAGGCGCTGGGTCCTTCGCCTGGTCGCATCCTTTGGTGCGAAGGGGCGCCGCCGCCCAGCGCCCGCACGGTGGCCGATCCCCATCTGCGGTCCTGGCTGTTGCCTGATCAAGGGCAGCCCGTGCCGCGGATTTGGCCGGACCCTGGCCGTCGTTGTCGCAGCTTTTCACAGTTCTGGACCCGTGTGCAGGAGGGGCGGTGAGCGCTTCCCTTCAACGGCATACGCCGCCGGCTGTCCCGGCTGAGCTGATGGCCGAACTTCGCACCGACCATGCCGGCGAAACCGGCGCGGTGTGGATTTACCGCGGTGTGCTGGCGGTGAGCCGCGATGCAGGCCTGCGCGATTTCGCGCGGCGTCACCTGGCCACCGAGCAGGAACACTTGGACCTGATCTGCGAACTGGTGCCTCCACGCCAAAGAAGTTGGCTGATCGTGCCCTGGCGGGCCGCGGGCTTCTTCACCGGCTTCCTGCCCGCCCTTTTTGGGCCTCGAGCGGTGTACGGCACCATCGCCGCAGTAGAGACCTTCGTGGACCGCCACTATGAAGATCAGATCCGCGCGCTCGATGGGCGGCCGGCCTATGCGGAACTGCAGCGTCTGTTGCAGCGCTGTCAGGAGGACGAATGCCACCACCGCGATGAGGCGGCCGCCAGTGCAGGCCGCCCCGGTCCCTTGCTGCGCCTGTGGTGTTCGGTGGTGGGCTGGGGTTCAGAGGCCGCGGTGAAGGTGGCGCGGCGGATCTGAGGGCAACGCGCCCGAAGCCTGTGCATCTGCGCGATCGCGCACCGGAACGCACGGCGCCCGCGGCGGCATCAGGGCGCCCGGGTCCACCAGGCCTCGCCGAACTGCCCCTGCAGCCAGCTCACGAACAGTTGCACCTTGGTGGGCACCAGGCGCGGCGAGGGGTACACCGCGTGCATTTCCTGCGCGGGCAGCAACCAGTCCTTGAGCAGCACCTGCACCGCGCCGCTGCGGATGGAGTCGTGCGCCACATACAGCGGCAGCACGGCCAGGCCCAGGCCGCCGCGCGCAGCCGTCAACAGCGCCGACAGGTTGTTCGAGCGCAGGGGCCCGTGCACCACCACCTCGCGCCGCTGCGCATCCCCACTGCGCTGCGGCCTGGTGAAGGACCAGCGCGCATCGCCTTGCACGGTGCTGTAGATCAGGGCTGAGTGCGCGCGCAGCTCATCGGGCGTGCGCGGCGTGCCGCGGGCCTTGAGGTAGCCGCCCGCGCCGACCAACACCCAGGGGTTGCTGCCCAGGTAACGCGAACCCAGGGTGGAGTCCGCCAGGCGCCCCATGCGCACGGCCACGTCAACGCCCTGCTCCAGCAGGTTCACATGGCGGTCCTCGCAGCTCAGGTCGATCTGCAGCTGCGGGTGCTCGCGGATGAACTGGATCAGCAGCGGTGCCAGCACCCGCCGCCCGAAGGCCACCGAGGTGCTGATGCGCAGCTGGCCCTGCATCTGCGACTGCGCCTGCAGCGCCACGTGGTCGGCCTCCTCCACCTCGTGGGCGATGCGCCGGCAATGCTCGGCATACAAGGCACCCACCTCGGTCACCGAAACGCCCTGCGTCGTGCGGTGCAGCAAACGCGAGCCCAGGTGCTTTTCCAGCTGGGCGATCTGCTTGGTGACGCTGGGCTGACCCACACCCAGGTCGGCTGCCGCCTTGCTGAACGATCCCAGCTCCACCACGCGAATGAAGGTGTGCATGGCCGCGAGTTTGTCCATCCCACCAGCCTAGGCGGGAAGTGCCGGCAGGGCAAGGGGGTATTCCCAAACGGAATGGAGCAAATGCGCCGGTGGCGGATTCCCGCGAATGGCCCTGCGACGCAAGATTCGACCCATCGACGCTGCGCACCTCCAGGCTCGCAAGCGCTCGGGCCCAAGTCCCCTCAATTCACCCGCAACCCCAGGAGCCCACCATGGCCAAGATGAAAGCCGCAATGGCAGCCGTACTCGTGATGGAGAAGGAAGGCGTGACCAACGCCTTTGGCGTGCCGGGTGCGGCCATCAACCCCCTGTATGCCGCCCTGCGCGAGCGCCAGAGCATCACGCACATCCTGGCGCGCCATGTGGAAGGCGCCTCGCACATGGCCGAGGGCTACACCCGCGCCAAGGCCGGCAACATCGGTGTGTGCATCGGCACCTCGGGCCCCGCAGGCACCGACATGATCACCGGCCTGTACTCCGCCATCGCCGATTCCATCCCCATTCTGTGCATCACCGGCCAGGCCCCGCGCGCACGCCTGCACAAGGAAGACTTCCAGGCGGTGGACATCCAGAGCATCGCCAAGCCGGTGACCAAGATGTCGACCACCGTGCTGGAGCCTGCCCAGGTGCCGCGCGTGTTCCAGCAGGCCTTTCACCTGATGCGTTCGGGCCGCCCCGGCCCCGTGCTGATCGACCTGCCCTTTGATGTGCAGATGGCCGAGATCGAGTTCGACATCGACACCTACGAACCCCTTCCGGTCTACAAGCCTGCGGCCAGCCGCAAGCAGATCGACAAGGCCCTGGACATGCTGATGGCCGCCGAGAAGCCGCTGATCGTGGCCGGTGGCGGCATCATCAACGCCGATGCGTCCGACTTGCTGGTGGAGTTCGCCGAGCTCACCGGCGTACCGGTGATCCCCACGCTGATGGGTTGGGGCACGATCCCCGACGACCACCCGCTGATGGCCGGCATGTGCGGCCTGCAGACCAGCCACCGCTACGGCAACGCCACGATGCTGGCGTCGGACTTCGTACTGGGCATCGGCAACCGCTGGGCCAACCGCCACACTGGTGGCATCGACACCTACACCAAGGGCCGTACCTTTGTGCATGTGGACATCGAGCCCACGCAGATCGGCCGCGTCTTCGAGCCGCAGTACGGCATCGTCAGCGATGCCAAGGCCGCATTGGAACTTTTCGTGCAAGCCGCCCGCGACCGGAAGGCCGCCGGTACGCTCAAGAGCTTTGCCACCTGGGCTGCCCGCTGTGCCGAGCGCAAGTCGCTCATGCACCGCAAGACGAACTACGACAACATCCCCATCAAGCCTCAGCGCGTGTACCAGGAGATGAACGCGGTGTTCCCGCGTGACACGGTGTATGTCTCCACCATCGGCTTGAGCCAGATCGCTGCGGCGCAGTTCCTCAACATCTATGGCCCGCGCCAGTGGATCAACTGTGGTCAAGCCGGCCCGCTGGGCTGGACGCTGCCGGCCGCGCTCGGTGTGGTGGCTGCCGACCCCACCCGTACCGTGGTGGGCATCGCCGGCGACTACGACTTCCAGTTCTTGATCGAGGAACTGGCTGCGGGCGCCCAGTTCAAGCTGCCCTATGTGCAGGTGCTGGTCAACAACAGCTACCTCGGCCTCATCCGCCAGTCGCAGCGCGGCTTCGAGATGGACTACTGCGTGCAACTGGCCTTCGACAACCAGAACGTGCAAGACGAAACCCTCAAGGGGTATGGCGTGGACCACCAGAAAGTGGTGGAGGGCCTGGGCTGCAAGTCCTTGCGCGTGACCGACCCCTCGAAGCTGCAGGATTCGCTGCGCCAGGCGCAGGCCATGGCCCGCGAGTTCAGCGTGCCGGTGGTGGTGGAGGTGATACTGGAGAAGGTCACCAACATCGCCATGGGTGTGGAGATCGACAAGATCAACGAGTTCGAGGACATCGACTGCCGCCACCCCCAAGGCACCCAAGGCCTCGTGGCGGCTGGCCTGCTCGACTGAGGACAACACCATGACCGTCTTCGCCGCCAACCTCTCGATGCTGTTCACCGAGGCCCCTTTCATCGAACGCTTCGGCCGCGCGGCACGCGCCGGTTTCACGCAGGTGGAGTGCCAGTTCCCTTACGAAGCCACGCCGCAGGCCATCCAGGCCGAACTCCAGGCCCATGGCCTGAGCCTGATCCTGCACAACCTGCCCGCGGGCAACTGGGCCGGCGGCGAGCGTGGCATTGCCTGCCACCCCGACCGTGTCGAGGAATTCAAGCGCGGCGTGGACCAGGCCATCACCTACGCCACGGCCCTGGGCGTCAAGAAGATCAACTGCCTGGCCGGCATCAAGCCGGCCAGCGTGAGTGATGAACACGCCCGCGCCACCCTGGTGTCCAACCTGCGTCACGCCGCGCAGAAGTTGGCCGCGCACGGCATCGATCTGCTCATCGAGCCGATCAACACCTTCGACATTCCAGGCTTTTTCGTCAGCACCACCGCCCAGGGCGTGGCCATCCTGGATGAAGTCGGGGCTTCCAACGCCTACATCCAGTACGACGTCTATCACATGCAGCGCATGGAAGGCGAGTTGGCCGGCACGATCAACCGCTACCTGGCCCGCATCGGCCACATCCAGATCGCCGACAACCCGGGCCGCAACGAACCCGGCACCGGCGAGATCCACTACGCCTTCCTGTTCGCGCACCTCAAGCGCATCGGCTGGAAGGGCGCCATCGGTTGCGAGTACAAGCCAGCGGCCGGCACCGAGCAGGGCCTGGGCTGGCGCCAGCAGCTCGCCTCCTGAACCACACGCCCCACCGAGAGACACTTCAACATGACCACCACCGCGCAAAAGATCGGCTTCATCGGCTTGGGCATCATGGGCGCGCCCATGGCCGGCCACCTGCTGGCCGCCGGTCACACCCTTTATGTGCACACCCGCAGCCAGGTGCCGGCCGAGCTCAGCGCCAAGGGCGCCATTGCCTGTGCCGATGCGCGCAGCGTGGCCCAACAGGCCGACATCGTCTTCACCATGGTGCCCGACACACCGGATGTCGAGAAGGTGCTGTTCGGCGAGCGCGGCGTGGCTTCGGGCCTGTCCAAGGGCAAAACGGTGGTGGACATGAGTTCCATTTCGCCGATCGCCACGCAGGACTTTGCGCGCCGCATCGGTGAGCTGGGTTGCGACTACCTGGATGCTCCCGTGTCCGGTGGCGAGGTCGGCGCCAAGGGCGCCACGCTCACCATCATGGTCGGCGGCAGCGAAGCGGCCTTCGAGCGCGTCAAGCCCCTGTTCGAGTTGATGGGCAAGAACATCACCCTGATCGGCCCGGCCGGTTCAGGTCAGGTGACCAAGGTGGCCAACCAGATCATCGTGGCACTCAACATTGAAGCCGTGGCCGAGGCCCTGGTGTTTGCGGCGCGCGCCGGCGCCGACCCCGCCAAGGTCCGCCAGGCCCTGATGGGGGGCTTTGCGGCCAGTCGCATCCTGGAGGTGCACGGCGAGCGCATGGTCAAGCGCACCTTCAACCCGGGCTTTCGCATCGAGCTGCACCAGAAGGACCTCAACCTGGCCCTGAGCAGCGCGCGCGCCTTGGGCGTGAGCCTGCCCAACACCGCCACGGCACAGGAGCTCTTCAACTCCTGCGCGGCACACGGTGGCAAGGCCTGGGACCATTCGGCGATGGTGCGGGCCCTGGAGAAGCTGGCGAACTTCGAAATCGGACAGGCGGGCTGAATCCAGGGCCGGCCCCTGTGTGGGCGCGGCAGGTCGACCATGCGAAGATCTCGCGTTCTGCGTTCCGTACCGGCCTGTTGAATGAACGCCCCTGACTGCCCCAACCGCGCCCTGCTGCGCCGCCTGTTCGATGCGGCCGTGGCCAGTGCCCAGCCCGAGATCTGCGTGCCTGCGCACCTGCCGCGCATCGAAGAGCTGCCGGGCATGGGCCGTGGCCGGGTGATCGTCATCGGTGCGGGCAAGGCTTCTGCTGCAATGGCGCAGGCTCTTGAGGCCCACTACGCCGACTGGCCGGGCCGCTTGGAAGGCCTGGTGGTCACCCGCTACGGCTACGGTGCGCCGTGCACGCGCATCGAGATCGTTGAAGCCGCCCACCCAGTGCCCGATGAGGCAGGCCTGCGCGCCGCCCAGCGCATGCTGCAACTCGTGCAGGGTCTGAACCCGCATGACCTGGTGATCGCGCTGATTTCCGGCGGGGGCTCGGCCCTGCTGCCACTGCCGCTGCCTGGGCTCACGCTGGCCGACAAGCAGGTGGTCAACCGCGCGCTCCTGCAGTCCGGTGCCACCATCACCGAAATGAACACGGTTCGCCGGCACCTATCGGCCATCAAGGGCGGCCGTTTGGCCGCGGCCTGCCACCCAGCCCGCGTGGTCACGCTGATGATGAGCGATGTGCCCGGCGACCATGCGATCGACATCGCCTCCGGCCCCACGGTGCCCGACCCCAGCACCTGCCAGGATGCGCTCGAGCTCATCGAACGCTATCGCCTGAACCTGCCCGAACCCCTGAACTCCGCCGTGCGCGACATCCTGGTGTCGGGGCGGGGGGAATCGGTCAAGCCGG
>JBEAWD010000017.1:0-8306 GCA_041160585.1 Pseudomonadota bacterium
CTTGAACTCCAAGCGTGTGTTGGGTCCCACGGTCAATGTCTGGCTCAGGGTCACCGGCCATGTTTCGGGCCCTGCTTCGGCCACCACTTCGAGTTCGTGCGGGCGCACGAAGCTCACCTCCGCATCTCCGCCGCTCATCCCGATGTGACCAACGCGCCCGTGGAACAGGTTCACATCACCCAGGAACTGCAGCACGAAGGGATTGGCGGGATGGTCGTAGACCTCATCCGGTGAGCCTTGCTGCTCAATGCGCCCCTGGTTCATCACCACCACTCGGTCGGCCACCTCCATGGCCTCGTCCTGGTCGTGGGTCACGAAAACGCTGGTGACATGCACCTCATCGTGAAGGCGGCGCAGCCAGCGTCGCAATTCCTTTCGCACCTTGGCGTCCAGCGCACCGAAGGGTTCATCCAGCAGCAGCACCTGGGGTTCGACGGCCAGGGCACGGGCCAGGGCGATGCGTTGGCGCTGCCCGCCGCTGAGCTGATGGGGGTAGCGCTCGGCCAGCCAGTCGAGCTGCACCAGCTTCAGAAGCGCCATGACCTTGTCGCGAATCTCGGCCTCCGAAGGTCGAGCGGCCCTTGGCCGCACGCGCAGGCCAAAGGCCACGTTCTCGAAGATCGAGAGGTGCCCGAACAAGGCGTAGTGCTGAAAAACGAAGCCCACATTGCGTTCGCGCACATGGGTGTGGGTGGCGTCTTCGCCGTGAAAGTGCACGCTGCCCGCGTCGGGCACCTCCAGCCCAGCGATGATGCGCAGCAAGGTGGTCTTCCCGCACCCCGATGGCCCCAGCAGCGCCACCAGCTCGCCGGAGGGAATGTGCAGGTTGAGGTGGTCGCAGGCCACGGTGCGGCCGAAGCGCTTTTGGATGTCGCGGATCTCGATGCTCATGCGGAATGCCTCGTCTTGGTGTGCGAGTGGGCCTGGGCTCAGTGGGGGTGAGGCAGCGGGTCATGCAGCGGCACGTGCTCCCGCTTGAGCCGCTGCTCTACCAGATACTTGGCCACCAGGGTCACCAGGGCCAGACCTGCCAGCAGCGAAGCGACCGCGAAGGCGGCTGCGAACTGGTACTCGTTGTAGACGATCTCAATGTGAAGCGGCATGGTGTTGGTCTGGCCACGGATATGACCCGACACCACGCTCACGGCACCGAACTCTCCCATGGCGCGCGCGTTGCAAAGGATCACGCCGTACAACAGGGCCCAGCGCACATTGGGAAGCGTGACGCGGCGAAACATTTGCCAACCGTTGGCACCCAGTACGCGCGCGGCCTCTTCCTGTTCGATGCCCTGCGCCTGCATCAGCGGAATCAACTCGCGCGCCACAAAGGGGAAGGTCACGAACACGGTGGCCAACACGATGCCCGGCACCGCGAAGATGATCTTCACATCTTGATCACGCAGCCACTCGCCGAACCAACCCTGAAGACCGAACACCAGTACGTAGATGAGACCTGCGATCACGGGACTCACCGAAAACGGCAGGTCGATCAGCGTGAGCAGCAGGTTCTTCCCACGGAACTCGAACTTGGCGATCGCCCAGGCTGCGGCCAGGCCAAAGGCCAGGTTCAGCGGGACGCTGATGCCTGCGGCGATCAGGGTGAGCTGGATGGCCGACAGCGCGTCAGGCTCAGTGATCGAGGCCAGGTACACGTCCCAGCCCTTCTTGAGGGCTTCGACGAACACGCTGACCAGCGGGATGAACAGGAACAGCGTCATGAAGGCCAGCGCGATGGCAATCAGCAGCCGGCGAAGCCATACCGGTTCTGTGGTGGCGCTCTGAATCAAGCGGGGATGAATACCCATGACCACCCCTCAGGCCACGCCGCCGGTGCGTCGACGCGACCAGGCCTGCAGCAGATTGATCAGCAGCAGCAGCGCGAACGACACCACCAACATCACCACCGCGATCGCGGTGGCCCCGGCGTAGTCGTACTGCTCCAGTTTCGTGATGATCAGCAGCGGTGTGATCTCGCTGATCATCGGCATGTTGCCGGCGATGAAGATGACCGAGCCATATTCGCCCAAGGCCCGCGCGAAGGCCAGCGCGAAGCCGGTGAGCAGCGCGGGCATCAGGATAGGGAACACGACCTTGGTGAAGGCTTGCCAGCGCGAGGCTCCCAATGTGGCGGCCGCTTCCTCAAGTTCGCGGTTCAGGTCTTCCAGCACAGGCTGCACCGTTCGCACCACAAAGGGCAGGCCGATGAACACCAGGGCCACGAACACGCCCACTGGGGTAAAGCTCACCTTGAAGGGCAGCCACTGGCCAATCCAGCCGTTGCCGCTCCACAGGGCCGTCAACGCGATGCCAGCCACCGCCGTGGGCAGCGCAAAAGGCAGGTCGACCAGGGCGTCCACCAAACGCTTGAAGGGGAACTCGTAGCGCACCAGCACCCAGGCGGTGATCAGGCCGAACACGGCATTCACCGCAGCCGCCAGCAGGGAAGCCCCGAAGGTGAGCCGGTACGACGCCAATACCCTTGGCGTGGTGGTGGCGTCGAGGAACTGCGACCAGGTGAGGGTGAATGTCTTCAGGAATGCTGCCGACAGCGGCACCAAAACGATCAGGCCCAGGTAGAAAAGGGCAAAGCCCAGCGCCAGATCGAAGCCCGGCAACACCGTGTGGCGCTTGAGCAGCGTGCGCGACAGGAACATGAACGGCCTTCAGCGGGCCTTGGCCGCGGCGATCACCTGGTCATACAGGCCACCATCGTTGAAGTGCTCTTTCTGCGCACGGGTCCATCCACCGAATACCTCATCCACCGTGAAGGTGTTCACCTTGGGGAAGGACTTGGCGTGACGCGCCAGCACCTTGGGGTCGCGTGGGCGGATGTGGTGCTTGGCGGCCAATTCCTGCCCGGCTTCGGTGTAGAGGAACTGAAGGTAGGCCTCGGCTTGCTTGCGGGTTCCCTTCTTGTCGACCACGCGGTCGACCACGCTCACCGGGTTCTCGGCCAGGATGGTGCGGCTGGGGTAGATCACCTCGAAGCCGCCGCCAAACTCGCGTTCGATCAGCGGTGCCTCGCTTTCGAAGGTGACCAGCGCGTCACCCATGTTGCGTTGTGCGAAGGTGGTGGTGGCGCCGCGCCCGCCACCGTCAAGCACCGGCACATTGGCGAAGATGCGGGTGACCAAGGCCCGCGCGGCGTCTGCGCTCAGCCCAGCCTTTACCCCGGCACCCCAGGCGGCCAGGTAGGTGTAGCGGCCGTTGCCACTGGTCTTGGGGTTGGGGATGATGACGCTAACGCCGGGGCGACCCAGGTCGCTCCAGTCGCGAATGTTCTTGGGGTTGCCCTTGCGCACCAGGATCACGGACACCGAGGTGGTGGGGGCGCTGTTGTGGGGCAGGCGTTTGGCCCAGTCCTGCGGCACCAGCTTGCCGCGCTCGAACAGGATGTCGATGTCGTTGTGCTGGTTCATCGTGATCACGTCGGCCTCCAGACCATCGGCCACGCTGCGGGCCTGCCGACTGGAGCCGCTATGGCTCTGGTTGAGCGTGAGCGTCTCACCGGTGGACTTCTTCCAGTGCGCAGCGAAGGCCTGATTGAAGTCCTTGTAGAACTCGCGCGAGACGTCGTAGCTGACGTTGAGCAGCCTCGACTCGATCGCCAGTGCGGGTCCTGTTCCGATGGCCCACGCACACAGGAATGCCGTCGTGGCGATCCACAATGTCCGCGTTGGAAGATGCCAGGTAACTGAACGGAGTTCCTGTAGCAGGCGACGACCTTGATTCATGTTGGATCCCTCACGGCAAACGGCATGGGCACTCATGCCAAGCCGCCATGATTGCGGTTCCGCGCGCCGAGCGGAACGAAGGGATTCGCAGATGCTTGATCGAAAAGCGACTGTCCCGGTTAAGCCGGCGCGCTCAGCGCATCAGGTCGCCCAGGGGCGGTTTGCCGCTGTACAGCCGCACCCGGCCACCGGGCTCCATCAGGGCCACATGTGGCACCGAGCCGCGCCAGCTTGGGTCTACCCCGTGACGAATCGCCGCGGGTATGCCATCGAATGCCAGCAGTCGGTCGGTGTGGCGCAGATACTCATGTGACAGCAGCCGGGCGTCGTCATCGCCCGGGGCGACGTCGATCACCACCGCCCACACCCGAGGACGACGGGGGTGTTCGCGCGCCACGCGCTCGATGTCGGCGATGACCGCGGGACAGACCGCGCACCAGGTGGCGGTGAACACCACCCAGGTGGGCCGTGTGAGGGTGGAGCGCCAGGTCGCCATCGTGGCAGCGTCGAAGGGTTCAACCTGATGCGGCCCGTTGCGCGGGCTGGGGGCCACTGCCGTCTGCGCATGTGACACACCGGCGATGTGCAGCAGCAGCGCCGCCACAAGGCCCCGCCCCATGGCCTGGGCCACGCGCTTCCAACACCTAGTGCACATCGATCACCTCCACCTGCGTACGGTACACATCGCGCCACAGCAGCCACAAACGCGTGCCATCGCTCACCAACCTGGGTTGGTCATTGGCGTGGACGGTGTGCGCCAGTTCACGCAGCTCGAACCGCTGCCCGCCATCCCGTGAAACCCAGGCACGGATGGTGAAGCGCTGCCCATCGAAGCTGCGCCACACCACCACCACCTGACTCCCGATGGCGGCCACGTCGGCGTGCTCCGCGCCGGGGTCGGGCACGGCGCGCACGGGTACCGATGACAGTGGTCGGCCCATGGCATCCAGACGCCCGTAGCGCACGCCGGCCTGTCCGGCGCGAATGCCGAACCACACCGCATGCCAGCCGCCATCAGAGGCGGCGCTCAGGCCGGGACCGTGGTGCGGGCAGGCGTCCAAGGCCCATCGGTCAAAGGTGGCGCGTACCGGGGTGTCAACCGTCTGCTTGTCTGCACCCGTCCAAGTCGAGAAGGCATGGTCCCGCTCATTCGGTTCGAACACATGCCGCCACATCGCCGCCACCCCGCCATCGGATGTGGGGGCCAGTGCGATTCGGCAGCATTCGCAGGAATGGTCGGCCACCTTGATATCCGGTCCGAAAGTCAGGCCGCCATCGCGTGACTCGTTTCGGTAGATCCCCGCGCCGCGGTAGGGGCGCCCCGTGGCCCTCATGGCTTCACCGTCGCGCTTGTCGATCCACACCGTGTGCAGGGTTCCGTTGCGGTCGAACAGGATCGATTCGAAACGGTGGGTGATGATGGAACGGTCCGCGTGCACCGTGACTGGCGGGGCGAAGGTCTTTCCACCATCGGCCGATCGCAACAGGCGCACTTCACCGGTGAAGGGTTTGGGCAGCGGCTTGGTGTAACTGACCACCACCAGGCCACCAGGTCCGAACGCGAGCTTCGGGCGGTTTTCGCCATCGGCCACCACCGTGTCACCGGCCACGTCCAGCATCTGCGGCTCCTGCCAGCTTCGTCCCTGGTCACGGCTGCGCTGCAGCACCAGGCGCCTTTGCGCATCCAAGCCCACGGTCCACAGTGCACCGTCGGGTGCAAAGGCCGCCCCGATCGCCAGCGGGGGAGGGCGCTGTCGAGCTGGGCGCTGCGCGGCCGAGTGGCCCGAAGCGGCTGCAGGTGATGTCGATTCCTTGGCGGTCGATGCACCCTCCGTGTGAGACGGGGCAGCCCTAACCGGCAGGGCTGCCACCATCGCGATCAGCGGGATCAGAGCCAGCACTGCCACCCACGCACCCAGCGCCATACGCCCCCCGGACCCAAGGCATCCCAATCGATTCATGGCCAATTCACCTCCAATCCCAGCGCCACGGCGCGTGGCAGCGCAGGCGAGTACACCGCGGTGTTCGACGAGACCGACGCGCTGTCGGCATGGCGTGTGTCACGAAGGTTCGTCACGCGCATGAACAGGCGGGCTTGTCGGTTCAATCGGTGGCTGGCACGCAGATTGAACACATCGTGACCCTCATAACGGCCAAACGTGCTGCTGTTGGAGGCCTCCAGCCAATAGGGGCCGATGCGGCTCCACTCCAGCTGAAGGTGCCGCGTGTTGTCTGGCCGCCAGCTCAACCGTGTGTTCCCCACCACCCTAGGGGCCGATTCCATTTCCTTGCCGGAAAAGCTCGCCGTGGCCGTGACCCAATCGACGTAACGGTGGCGCGCCCATGACCAGGCCGCGTCCACTCGCCATTGCCGGTTCAGGGGTGCGCCCAGCGACCACTCCAGCCCTTGATGCCGCGTGTGGCCAGCGTTGACCGCTGTGCTCAGATTGGTGGCCAGGTCCCTTTGGGTCACCAGGTCGTTTCGCTTGTCCAGCCGATAGACCACCCATTCGGACGACACCGCGCCCCACTGCGTGCGCAAGCCGGCCTCGGCCTGGCGGGCTTGGATGGGCTGCAGGCCCAGGGCCAGGCGGGCGCGGTTGCTGGCGTCCACGGGGTTGGCCGCCGGACCACCACGGAACAGCTGCGACTCCGAGGGTGCACGAAACCCCTCATTCAGTGAAGCGAAGAGGTTCAGGTCTCGCGCAGGGGTCCAGGTCGCCCCCAACTTGGTGCTCAGCCGCTCGAACCGTTTGTCGGCATCGGGCAACTGCCCATAGAACCGGGTTCCGGCCACGGTGTGGGCCGGCACGCCGCTGGACGATCCAGTTGGGCTCAGTCGGTTCTGCATATCGAAGCCGATCGAATCGTGCCGCAACCCCAGGGTCAGCTGAACCGAGTCGAGCGGCTTGAGCTCCATCTGTGCATAGGGCGAAACGCTGCTGACCGCCACGGTGTAGTCGTAGACACGCGGGCCCACGGTGTAGGCGATGTAGCGGGTGGATGCACCCGTTCCGGCGCGGCTCACATTCAAGGCATCTTCCGTGCGCGAGCCGCTGCTGCGATCCAGGTCCACGCCCAGGATCACGCGCGGATCCCACGCCGCTGAGATGTCATGCCGTACCTTGGCCAAGAGTCCCAGCGAGCTGACCTCGGTATCTTCGATCCGAGGATCCGAAGCCAGGTTGAAGGACCCGTTGAGCTTCATGCCGTTGAGCCGGGCATAGGGCGTCAGCGTCCACAGCGTTCGCCCCTGGCTCCACTCGAATTCACTCGATGCCCGAAGGGCTTGCACCTGCCTGTAGGCGATCGAGAAGTTGTTGAGCCTCGGGTTTTGCCGATAGTCGGCCAGGGGAAGGGGCGTGTTGGCGCCCGTCTGCTGGTCGATGTCGGTGGCAGAAATGATCGTCTTCGCGCGCAGGCCTTGCGATGGCGCGTGGTCCCAGCGCAGGCTCAGGCTCGTGCGGTCGTAAGCCGTCGCCTCGCGCCAGCCATCGCTGTGGGTTCGATTGAGCGACACGCGCAGCCCGGTATCGGTGCCCGCCTTGGCTTGCGCCCACTGTGCCTCACCCATGAGGCGCTTCCAGCCGAAGGCTCCCAACTCGATCGTGCCGCCCCCCGCAGGCGAGGGTATGGCCGCTCGGGTGATGACGTTGACCAGCCCACCGATGGCGTCTGATCCGTAGAGCGCGGATCCCGGCCCGCGCACCACTTCGATACGCGCCGCATCCGGCAGGTTCACCTCATACAGCGCGTTATGGTTGAAGAAGCCCGTGGGTCGGGTGGGTATGCCATCTTCCAGGAATAGGTAGAGCGGGGCCGTGGTGAAGGGTTGCCGAATGGCGGTGGTGTGGCCTTCACCGTTGGTGACTGCAACGGCCACGCCCGGGATCTGGCTCATGATCTGCTGGGGGTGGGCGGGTGCCGCTTCGCGCAGGCTGCGGCTGCCGATCAGACCGATGGAAGCCGGTACATCCCACAGGCGAACCGCTTCGCGGGTGGAGGTGACGGTGATGCTTTCGCTGGCAAGGGCTGGAGGTGTAGGGGCTGATGGGACCGTGGATGCGTTTGTCGGTGCGGCCTGCAGCAGCAGGGCACATGCGGCAGCCACCGCGCAATGGCCGCAACGGGGGCCGTAGCCCCGATGGGGATTCAACATGGGTACTCCTGAACACTGAGAACTCACGCCGCGCGAAGCGACGTGCTCTTGGCCTCAAGAGGGCGCACTGCCATGGCAGGCGTGCGGCTATCGAGGCCGGTGCGGACTCAGGAGCGGGAAGGCGGCCCGCGTGGGGCCGGCGTGAGCCAGGCGTGTAAGCGGCTAGGCGATTGCCAGTACAGCGGGGGATAACCCAGGCTGGAGAGACGGGGCGTATGTAGCCCCAGTTCTGAGGATGGCGGCAATCCAAGGTTGGCCGCCCCGTGGCAATAACGGCAATCGTCATGATTGCCCGTGACGGGTTGGTCATCGAATGGATCGACGACCTTGAGCACCCCTTGGGCCACGCAAACCTCGTGCAGGGCCACCCACATCGGGTCGGTCAACTGCAGGGCACGCTGCGCACGCGCCAG
>JBEAWD010000092.1:0-8822 GCA_041160585.1 Pseudomonadota bacterium
TAAGCCGCAGGAACCCCTGCCGTGAAACGAATTGCTTTCCACGCAGAGGATACCAACGGTTACCCCCTGCGACAGATTTATTCTGCCATCAGGGAATTGATTGGGCGCTTGCAGGCTCGGCACAGCCTTGCTCCTGCACAGTCCCCCAGGGTGTTTGTTGCAACAGCGCCACACACCCCCCAACCTTAGAATGTTGGATTGGTCTTCTAGCAGCGTTCCCCCATGACATCTTTCGCCAAGGAAACACTGCCCATCAGCCTCGAAGAGGAGATGCGGCGTTCCTACCTCGACTACGCCATGAGCGTGATCGTGGGACGCGCTCTGCCCGATGCGCGTGATGGCCTCAAGCCCGTTCACCGCCGCGTGCTGTACGCGATGAACGAGCTCAACAACGACTGGAACCGCCCTTACAAGAAGAGCGCCCGTATCGTGGGCGATGTGATCGGCAAGTACCACCCCCACGGCGACACCGCGGTGTACGACACCATCGTGCGCATGGCGCAGGACTTCTCCCTGCGGCACATGCTGGTGGACGGCCAGGGCAACTTCGGCAGCGTGGACGGCGACAACGCCGCGGCCATGCGCTACACCGAAATCCGCCTGTCGAAGATCGCCCATGAGATGTTGGCCGACATCGACAAGGAAACCGTCGACTTCGCGCCCAACTATGACGGATCGGAGAAAGAGCCCACGGTGCTGCCCGCGCGGCTGCCCAACCTTCTGGTCAACGGCAGCGCCGGCATTGCGGTGGGCATGGCCACCAATATTCCGCCACACAACCTCAACGAGGTGGTGGATGCCTGCCTGTACCTGCTGAAGAACGAAGCCGCCTCGATCGACGAGTTGATGGAGATCGTGCCGGCGCCCGATTTCCCCACGGCCGGCATCATCTATGGCTTGAACGGCGTGCGTGAGGGTTACCGCACCGGCCGCGGCAAGGTGGTGATGCGCGCCAAGACGCACTTCGAAGACATCGACCGTGGCCAACGCCAGGCCATCATCGTTGACGAGATCCCCTACCAGGTGAACAAGAAGAGCCTGCTGGAGCGCATGGCCGAACTGGTGCGTGAAAAGAAGCTCGAAGGCATCAGCCACATCCAAGACGAGTCCGACAAGTCAGGCATGCGGGTGGTGATTGAGCTGAAACGAGGTGAAGTGCCTGAGGTGGTGCTGAACAACCTGTACAAGCAGACGCAACTTCAGGACAGCTTCGGCATCAATATGGTGGCCCTGGTGGACGGCCAGCCCAAGCTGTGTAACCTCAAGGACCTGCTGCAGATCTTCCTGGAGCACCGCCGCGAGGTGGTCACCCGTCGCACGGTCTTCGAACTGCGCAAGGCGCGCGAGCGCGGTCATGTGCTGGAAGGCCTGGCGGTGGCCCTGGCCAACATCGACGAATTCATCGAGACCATCAAGACCAGCCCCACCCCGCCGGCCGCGAAGGCCGCGCTGATGGGCAAGAGCTGGGATTCCTCGTTGGTACGCGAAATGTTGGCGCGCGCCGAAAGCGATACCCCGGGTGGCCGCGAGGCCTACCGTCCCGAGGGCCTGCCGCGTTCGTATGGCCTTCAGCCGGATGGCCTGTACCGCTTGAGCGACGACCAGGCCCAGGAGATTTTGCAGATGCGCCTGCAACGCCTGACCGGCCTGGAGCAGGACAAGGTGATCGGCGAGTACAAGGACGTGATGGCGCAGATCGCCGATCTGCTGGACATCCTGGCCAAGTCCGATCGTGTGACCTTCATCATCTCCGAGGAACTGACCGCGCTGAAACAGGAGTTCGGCCAGACCAAGGTGGGCGCGCGCCGCAGCGTGATCGAGCACAACGTGCAGGAACTGGGCACGGAAGACCTGATCACGCCCACCGACATGGTGGTCACACTCAGCCACGGTGGCTACATCAAGAGCCAGCCCTTGAGCGAGTACCGCGCGCAACGGCGTGGCGGCCGCGGCAAGCAGGCCACCGCGACCAAGGAAGATGATTGGGTCGACCAACTCTTCATCGCCAACACGCACGACTGGATGCTTTGCTTCAGCAACCGCGGCCGTGTCTACTGGCTGAAGGTGTGGGAAGTGCCGCAGGGCGGACGCGCCAGCCGCGGCAAGCCCATCGTGAACATGTTCCCGCTGGCCGACGGCGAGAAGGTGACGGTGGTGCTGCCACTGACCGGCGAATTCCGCTCCTTCCCCGGCGACCACTACGTGTTCATGTGCACGGCGCTGGGCACGGTTAAGAAGACCGCGCTGGACGAATTCAGCAACCCGCGCAAGGCCGGCATCATTGCGGTAGACCTGGATGAAGGCGACCACCTGATCGGTGCGGCGCTCACCGATGGCAAGCACGATGTGATGCTGTTCAGCGATGGCGGCAAGGCGGTTCGTTTCGACGAGGACGATGTTCGCGCCATGGGCCGTGCCGCACGCGGCGTGCGCGGCATGATGTTGGAGGAAGGCCAGCGCGTCATCGCGATGCTGGTGGCCGAGGACGAAACGCAGAGCGTACTGACCGCCACCGAGAACGGTTTTGGCAAGCGCACCTCGATCGCCGAGTACACGCGCCACGGCCGCGGCACGAAGGGCATGATCGCCATTCAGCAAAGCGAGCGCAACGGTCGCGTGGTGGGCGCCACCTTGGTACGCCCGGCTGATGAGATCATGCTGATCACCGACAAGGGCGTGTTGGTACGCACCCGGGTGAGCGAAATCCGCGAGTTGGGCCGCGCCACCCAGGGTGTCACGCTGATCGCGCTGGATGGGGGATCGAAGCTCAGCGGCCTGCAGCGCATTGCCGAAAACGATGCCGAAGGTGAGGCAGTTGAGGGCGACGAGGGCCCCGACGGGGCAACCGGTGGTGCGCAGCCGCAGGCCTGATGGGGCTTTGCCTGCACAGGGCATCGGCATCGGCTTTGCCATGAACGCTGCGCCGGTGCTGCCATGAACCGCCCCTACAACTTCTCTGCGGGCCCCGCCGCCTTGCCCGAGGCGGTACTGCAGCAGGCCGCCGCGGAAATGCTGAACTGGCCGGATGCGTCCGGCCGCCCATCAGGCATGAGCGTGATGGAGATGAGCCACCGCGGTCAGGAGTTCATCTCGATTGCCGAAGCCGCCGAGCGCGACCTGCGCGAATTGCTGGCGGTCCCGGCGAACTTCCACATCCTGTTCATGCAAGGCGGCGGTTTGGCGGAGAACGCCATC
Source organism: Pseudomonadota bacterium (assembly GCA_041160585.1). Classification (GTDB taxonomy): domain Bacteria; phylum Pseudomonadota; class Gammaproteobacteria; order Burkholderiales; family Burkholderiaceae_C; genus RFTU01. Next base: position 3,196 of record JBEAWD010000092.1, read on the forward strand.
GTGCCGATGAACTTGGCAGGGCCGGGTGCGTCCTTGGGCGGAACCGTGGACATGGTCATCACCGGGGCCTGGTCGCAGAAGTCCGCCGCCGAGGCGCAGCGCTATGCAGACGTGCACCTGGCGGCCACGAATGAGGCTGCGGGCCCTTTGGCCCACACCACCCTGCCCTCGCCGTCTGCCTGGAATCTGCGCAGCGGCCTGCGCTATGTGCACATCTGTTCGAACGAGACCATCCACGGGGTGGAGTTCCAGGAACTGCCCGATCTGCGGGCGCTGGGCTGCAATGCGCCGCTGGTGGTGGATGCGTCGTCCCACATCCTGTCAAGGCCCGTAGACTGGACCCGCGCGGGGTTGGTGTTTGCGGGGGCGCAGAAGAACATCGGCCCGGCCGGTGTGACCATCGTGATCGTGCGTGAAGACCTGCTCGACCGAGCGCTGTCCATCTGCCCAAGCGCCTTCAACTACCGCAACGTGGCCGCAGCACACAGCATGTACAACACGCCACCCACCTACGGCATCTACATCGCCGGTCTGGTGTTCAAGTGGATCAAGGCACAGGGCGGCGTGGCCGAAATGGAGCGGCGTGCCATCGAGCGCGCCTCGATGTTCTATGCCGCCGTGGACAGCTCCGGTGGCTTCTATGTGAACCGCGTTTCCCATGACGCCCGATCGCGCATGAACATCCCCTTCTTCCTGAAGGACGAATCGCTGCAGGACAGCTTCCTGTCGGGCGCGAAGGCCGCCGGCCTGTTGCAACTCAAGGGCCACAAGAGCCTGGGGGGCCTGCGCGCCTCGATCTACAACGCGATGCCGGTGCAGGGCGTGCGCGCCTTGGTGGACTACATGAACGAATTCCAGAGGCGACATGGCTGATTCCCACAAGCCCCAGGCAGCGCCTGCTGCCGGCCGCGACGCCAACACCAGCCTGGCGCCCCTGCGCGCGCAGATCGACGCACTGGACCGCCAGATCCTGGAACTCTTGAACCAACGCGCACACGTCGCCGAGAAAGTGGGCGAAATCAAACGGGCCGAAGGCACGCCGTTTTTCCGGCCCGACCGAGTGGCGCAGGTGATCGACCGGATCACCCAAGCCAACCCAGGTCCGCTGCTCAATCAGCACGTCACCGCCATCTGGCGCGAGATCATGAGCGCGTGTCTGGCACTCGAAGCGCCGCAGCGCGTGGCGGTGTTGGGGCCCCAGGGCACGTTCTGCGAGCAGGCGGCGGTCGAGTTTTTCGGCAGCGCAGCCAACCTCATCTACTGCGCCAACTTCGACGAGGTCTTCCACGCCACGGCAGCCGGCACCGCCCAGTTCGGCGTCGTGGGCGTGGAGAACTCTACCGAGGGCGTGGTGGCGCGCACCCTCGACCTGTTCCTGAGATCGCCGGTACACGTGGTCGGCGAGGTGAGCCTGCTGGTGCGGCACAACCTGCTGCGGCAAGTCAACGCCCTGGACGGGATCGAGGTGGTGATGGCCCACCCGCAAGCCCTGGCGCAGTGCCAGGGCTGGCTGTCCCAGCACCTGCCACACGCCGAGCGACGCGCGGTGAGCAGCAACGCCGAAGGCGCGCGACTGGCTGCGGCCAATCCCACATGGTCGGCCTTGGCCAGCGAACGGGCGGCCTCGCAGTTCGGGCTGCACATCGTGCACCATGCGATTCAGGACGAGGCCTACAACCGCACGCGCTTTTCGATCATCTGCCTGCCACAGACGCTGGCCACGCCGCCGGTGTCGGCCCGTGATTGCACCAGCCTGGTGGTGAGCGTGCCCAACCGTCCGGGTGCCGTGCACGACCTATTGGTACCGCTCAAGCAGCACGGTGTGTCGATGACGCGCTTCGAATCCCGCCCCGCCAAGAGCGGCCAGTGGGAGTACTACTTCTACATCGATCTGCAGGGGCATGTGGACCAGCCCCATGTGGCCGCCGCCCTCAAGGAGCTACAGGCCAACTGCGCCTTCTTCAAGATCCTGGGTTCCTACCCGGTAAGCGAATAGAGGACCGCCGTGTTCGAGAAGCTGGCCGTGATCGGCTGCGGCCTGATGGGAGGCTCGTTTGCGATGGCCCTCCGGGCGGCCGGGCGGGTGCAGCGGGTCAGCGGCTACAGCCGCTCGCCCGCATCGGCACAGCGCGCGGTCGAGTTGGGCATCGTGGACGAGGCCTTCGACGAGCCGATCGATGCCGTACGGGGAGCTGACCTGGTGCTGATCGCCGTTCCCGTTGGGGCCACGCAAGCTGCGCTGAGCGCCTTGCTGCCTGCGCTGTCACCACAGGCCCTGGTCATGGACGTGGGCTCGACCAAGCGCGACGTGGTGGCCGCCGCACTGGCGGCCATGGGCGACCGCGTGGCCCAGTTCGTGCCGGCCCACCCGATTGCCGGGAAGGCCACGGGGGGGATCGAACAGGCCGAGGCCACGCTGGATCAGGGCAGCACCACCACCCTCACCCCGCGGGCCGCGAACCCCACGGAACAGGTGGCCCGGGCCCAAGCCGCATGGGAAGCCGTGGGCAGCCGCGTGGTACCCATGAGCGCGCAAGCGCACGACCAGACCTTTGCGGCGGTGAGCCACTTGCCCCACCTGCTGGCCTTCGCCTACATGCAGGGCCTGATGGGCCAGGGCCCTGAGGCGCTGCGGCAGCACCTGTCGGTCGCAGGGCCCGGGTTTCGGGATTTCAGCCGCATCGCCGGCAGCACCAGCGCCATCTGGCGCGACATCTTCAGCGCCAACCGGGACGAGGTGTTGATGCAGCTCACCCGCTTCGAGGCGTCCTTGGCGCAGTTCAGGCAGGCGCTGACCGATGGCCGTGATGAGGACTTGGCACGTTGGGTAGACGAAGCCTCGGCCGTGCGTTCGCGATGGCCCAGCCTGCCTGACTGAAGCCGCCCCATGTACACGACCCCGTATCTCGACATTCCCCCCCTGAGCGGCGCTTCGGGCACCGTGCGGCTGCCCGGGTCCAAGAGCATCTCCAACCGCGTGCTGCTGCTGGCGGGCCTGAGTGCGGGCACCACGGCCGTGCACGACCTGCTGGACTCGGACGACACGCAGGTGATGCTCAAGGCCCTGGAACAACTGGGCTGCACCATGGTTCGTCGAACCATGGACGACCGCGACGTGCTGGACGTCACCGGCATCGGTGGCCAGTTGCGCACACGGCAAGCCTCGCTGTTCCTGGGAAACGCCGGTACCGCGATGCGCCCCCTGACGGCCGCATTGGCGGTGCTGGTGACGCTGCAGGGCGGATCATTTGAGCTCAGCGGCGTGCCGCGCATGCATGAGCGGCCCATCGGCGATCTGGTGGACGCCCTGCGCGGCCTGGGCTGCGAAATCGATGACCTGGGCCAGGCGGGCTACCCGCCACTGCGTGTGCACGGTCAGGCCGCTGGCACCTTGAAACTGCAGGCCCCGGTGCAAGTGCGCGGGGACGTGTCAAGCCAGTTCTTGACCGCCCTGCTGTTGGCCCTTCCCTTGGCGGCAGCCACGCAAGACGTGGTGATCGAAGTTCAAGGCGAGCTGATCTCCAAGCCCTACATCGACATCACACTGGCGCTGCTCAAACGGTTTGGCATCACGGTGCGGCGCGAGGGCTGGCAACGCTTCACGATTGCCCAGGGCAGTGCCTATACATCGCCGGGATCGATCCATGTGGAAGGCGACGCCTCATCGGCCTCCTACTTCGTGGCCCTGGGCGCGCTGGCCGCACGGGACAGACCGATCCGCATCGAAGGCGTGGGCGCTGATTCGATCCAAGGGGACATCCGCTTTGTGGAAGCGGCGCAGGCCATGGGGGCCGAAGTGGAGACCGGCCCGGGCTGGCTGGCAGTGCGCCGTGGGGCCTGGCCCCCGAGGGCGATCGACCTGGACTGCAACCACATTCCCGACGCGGCGATGACGCTGGCGGTGATGGCGCTTTACGCCAAAGGCACCACGCGACTGCGGAATATCGGCAGCTGGCGGGTGAAGGAAACCGACCGCATCGCAGCCATGGCCACCGAGCTGCGCAAGGTGGGCGCGGTGGTGGAAGAAGGGCCAGACTGGATTGCGGTGACACCGCCGGCATCCCAGGCCTGGCGCCAGGCGAGCATCCACACCTACGACGACCACCGCATGGCCATGTGCCTGTCGCTGGCGGCCTTCAACCCGCTGGCGGGCGCCGCACCGGCGGTGGGGGTCCGTATCGAAGACCCTCGCTGCGTGGGCAAGACATTTCCCGACTACTTCGAAGCCCTGTTCGGTCTGGCACACACCGACCCTGCACGAATCCCCGTGATCACCATCGACGGGCCCAGCTCCTCCGGCAAGGGCACCCTGGCCGGCCTGGTGGCCAATGCCCTGGGTTGGCACTACCTGGACTCGGGCGTGCTGTACCGGGCCGTGGGGGTGGCCGCGAACGACCGCGGCCTGCTGCCGTCCGATGCCGCTGAGCCGGTGTCGCCCTCCGCGGTGCAGGCCATTGCGGCCGTGGCGGCGTCCCTCGACGTGCGTTTCGAAGGCGAGCGCATCATCCTGCAAGGGCAGGACCGCAGCCTGGACGTGCGCAGCGAAGGTGGTGGCGCGCTGGCTTCGCGCGTGTCGGCGCTGGGCCCGGTGCGGGCAGCCCTGCATGAGCGGCAACTGGCGTTTCGGCAGTTGCCCGGCCTGGTGGCCGATGGCCGGGACATGGGCACGGTGGTCTTTCCCGATGCCGCGCTGAAGGTGTTCCTGACGGCCGACGCGGCCACACGGGCCGAGCGTCGGCATAAGCAATTGATTTCCAAAGGGATTTCCGCTAATATTGATAGTCTTCGCCAGGATTTGGAGGCGCGCGACGAGCGGGACAGAACCCGCAGTGTGGCGCCCTTGAAGCCGGCCGAAGGCGCGGTGTTGTTCGACAACTCCGGCACCACCATCGAGGATTCGATGGAACAGGTGCTGAAGTGGTGGATCCATCGCGTTGGCGTGTGACGCTGAAGGCAGACCGGACCCTGGGCCCACGGCCTGGGTGCTTGAACCCCTGAAGCAGCACGCCTAACTGGGCCCACCTTGCCCCGGTCATCCTTCTGCAACGGAAGGTGCGCCGGTCTCGGTGATTCCTCAACGCAACCGCAGCCCTGGCTGCATACCCACGCCGGGTGCCGAATGAACGGTCAACACCCCGGCCCCTTAGGAAACTTCATGTCTCAACTCCAAACTGCCACCACCGGCGGCGAATCTTTTGCCGCCCTGTTCGAAGAAAGCCTGCAAAAGCGCGACATGCGCTCGGGCGAAGTGATCTCTGCGGAAGTCGTGCGCATCGATCACAGCTTCGTGGTGGTCAACGCCGGCCTCAAGTCCGAGGCCTATGTGCCCATTGAAGAATTCAAGAACGACCAGGGCGATGTGGAAGTCCAGGTCGGCGACTATGTCTCGGTGGCCATCGACGCCTTCGAGAACGGCTACGGCGACACCATCCTGTCGCGCGACAAGGCCAAGCGGCTGGCGTCCTGGCTGTCGCTGGAGAACGCGCTGGATTCCGGCGACTTCGTGACCGGCACCGTCAGCGGCAAGGTCAAGGGCGGCCTGACCGTCCTGGTCAACGGCATCCGCGCCTTCCTGCCGGGCTCGCTGCTCGACACGCGGCCGGTCAAGGACATGAGCCCGTTCGAGG
>JBEAWD010000111.1:0-4135 GCA_041160585.1 Pseudomonadota bacterium
CCCTTGAGCGTGGCCTGTGGCACCGAAAAGGCGGGCCCGAAGTCCACCGCTTCGTTGACCAAGGGGAAGTCATCTGCCGGCAGTGTCTGCAACGTGAAGCGGCTCTTACCGCCTTGCAAGGTCAGACGATTCTGCGCACTGCTCAATGACACCACCTGGTCGCTCGGTAGGCTGCGCAGGATATCGATCAGCTTGCGCGTACCCACGGTGGTGGAAAAAGTCCCTTCATCACCACCCAGCGAGGCGCGGGTGCGAACCTGGATCTCCAGATCAGACGTGGTGAACTCGATCTCAGCGCCCGTCTTGCGGATCATCACATTGGCCAGGATGGGCAGCGTGTGCCGCCGCTCCACGATGCCGGCCACCGCCTGCAGGGCGTTGAGGATCTGCTCTTGCGCCGCTTTCACGACCATCATGTTTTCAATCTTTCAGATTGGTAGAACTGGATAGAGGCTTCCACGCGCTGTGGAAAACCATATTTTCACCTGATTTCTCAAGGACTTGGGCTCTCCACAACCCTGGGTACGAAACCGGTATGCGTTCGGGATGGACACACAACAACTTCTTCGGCAAGCGCCTGCCTGTGGGCAAGTGTGGACTTGTTCTTCATCCATACCGCACTTGTCCCCAGCCTTATCCGCCCCGCGCTGCGCGCCTCAGCCCTTGAGCGTCTGCTCCAGCACGTGCAACTGCTGGTTGAGTTCGCTGTCCTTTTGGCGCTCGCCGCCGATCTTGCGCACGGCGTGCAGCACCGTGGTGTGGTCACGCCCACCGAAGCTGTCGCCGATTTCCGGCAGGCTCTTTTGCGTCATCTCCTTGGCCAAGTACATCGCAATCTGGCGCGGCCGCGCGATCGAATTCGGCCGCTTCTTGGAGTACATGTCGGCTACTTTGATCTTGTAGAAGTCCGCTACCGTTTTCTGGATGTTCTCGATGGAAATCTGGCGGTTCTGAAGGCTCAGAAGGTCCTTCAGGGCTTCACGGGCCAGATGGATGGTGACGTCCTTGTGGGTAAAGCGCGCATACGCCAGCACCTTGCGCAGGGCTCCTTCGAGTTCGCGCACATTGGCACGTACGTTCTTGGCCACGAAGAAGGCCACGTCTTCGGGCAGCGGCGTACCCTCGCTTTCGGCCTTTCGTATCAGGATGGCCACGCGCATTTCCAGCTCCGGTGGCTCAATGGCCACCGTCAGCCCCGCATCAAACCGGCTGGTCAAGCGCTGGTCGATGTCCACCAGACCCTTGGGGTAGGTGTCGCTGGTCATGATGATGTGAGCCTTCTTGGCCAGCAGGGCTTCAAAGGCGTTGAAGAACTCTTCCTGCGTGCGCTCCTTGCCGGCAAAGAACTGAACGTCGTCGATCAGCAGCAGGTCGAGCTGGTGGTACTTGGCCTTGAGCTCATCAAAGGTCTTGCGCTGGTAGTTCTTCACCACATCCGAGATGAACTGCTCGGCGTGCAGGTACAGGATTCGGGCGCCGGGCTTGTCCTTGAGCAGGGCATTGCCCACGGCATGAATCAGGTGCGTCTTGCCCAGACCCACCCCGCCATAAATGAACAACGGGTTGTACATATGGCCCGGTGCACCGGCCACGTGCAGCGCGGCGGTGCGCGCCATCTGGTTCGCGCGGCCGGCCACGAGGGTGTCGAAGGTCAGTGCTGGGTTCAGTCGGTTTGAGCTGGTGCCCGCAGGATTCGTGGCCGCCGAGGCAAAACTCGCGGTAACCGTCGCGCCGGACCCTTCGGCCAAAGGGGCTCTTTCGGTGGCCTGAGACCCCGCACCCATGAGTGAGCGGGTGAGAATGCGCCCTACCGAGGCAGGCTGGCGCACGGCCACGCCTGTGCCGCCACTGGCCGCAGCAGGGCGCTGCGGGCTGAGAACCAATTCCAGGCGCACTGGGGAACCAACCACATCGCTCATGACATCTTCAAGCAGGCGTCCGTACTGGGAGCGCATCCAGTCGAGCTTGAAGCGGTTGGGGACCTCCATGCGTGCCACCGAGGAGTGGGGTTGACCGGGGCCTTCGTCGGCCAGCAAAGGGGCGGCCAAGGGGCGAATCCAGGTATTGAATTGCTGCTCGGGCAATTCGGCGAGCAGGCGCTCGCAGCAGCGGGACCAAAAGTCGGGGGTCATTGTGGATAACAAGGGATCGAGCAATCGCATTCTAGACACTTGAAGCGCCGGTGAAGCAGGGTTATCCACAGATCGAGGCCATTACTTTCGGCTTGACAAGCCTGTTGAAGCCGGGCAGCCCCGTTGCCCGATCACGATGAAGGTTTGACCTTCCCTATCTCTGGTGTTCTAATAGCGGGTTTTCCCGATTTCAGGCCTCTACCATGAAGCGCACCTATCAACCTTCCAAGACGCGCCGTGCACGCACGCACGGGTTCCTGGTTCGCATGAAGACCCGCGGCGGCCGCGCCGTGATTCGTGCGCGCCGCGCCAAGGGCCGCAAGCGCCTGGCAGCCTGAGCCACCCGCTGCCGCAGGCTTGTACCGTGAGGGGCGCCCGGTGAACCCGGTTGGCGCCCCTTTGTTTCTGGGCAGTCGACCGCCCATCAAAGTTCTGACGAACGCCGAAGACTTTCAGCGTGCGATGGCGCAGCCTTGGCTGGCCAAGACCCCTCACTTTGCTCTGCATCACCTCGGCGGGGCTGTCCTGCGGCGCTGCGGTGCAGCAAAGGGCAGCGGTTTATCCTCAGGGGCAACAGCTGACATGAGCAGGCCTGTGGATAACCCTTTTGAAAACCCGGTGGACAAGTCGGTGGATGAACCGCCGCAGACCGCATGGGCTGGTTATGTGGTGCCCAAACGGCATGCGCGGCGCTCGGTGACCCGAAACCTGATCCGCCGACAGATGCGACAGGTTCTGGCGGACCAGCAACGCGGCCCCGAAGGCCTTCCTGGCGGCATCTGGGTGTTGCGTTTGCGGCAGGGCTTCGAGCCGACCCAATTCCCAAGCGCTGCGTCAACCCCACTTCGGCGGGCTGTGCGCGAAGAACTTCAGCAGGTGGTGGGCACGGCGCTCAAGCGCCTGGCCGGCCGGGTGGCGCGACCATGAGTCCATCATGAGCCCTGTTGCCCGCCTCTTGTCCCTGCCCATCAAGGGCTATCGCCTGTTGCTCAGCCCCTGGCTTGGCACACAATGCCGGTTTACGCCTACCTGTTCTGTGTACGCTCTGCAGGCACTGGAGCGCCATGGCGCGTGGCGCGGAACCGGCCTGGCGGGATGGCGCATCTTGCGTTGCCACCCCTGGTGCGACGGGGGCCACGATCCCGTGCCGGCCACCCCAACTTCTACCCCTAACGACTCTCGACCATGACCGACATGCGCCGCACCCTGCTGTGGGTGATCTTCACGATGTCCCTGGTGTTGCTGTGGGACGCTTGGCAAAAGCACAACGGCCAGCCGTCGATGTTCTCGCCGGCACCGGCCAAGACCGCCCCTGCACCGGCCGCCCAGGCAGGCGACACACCGGCGGCCGTTCCGGGCTCGGGCGCGCCGGGCGTGCCCACGCCGGCCGCGGTGGCCGGCTCCAGCGCGCCGGCTGCGCTGCCCAGTGGCGCGCAGGGGGTGGCGGCCACCACCTTCACCGTCACCACCGACCTGGTGAAGGCCACGTTCAGCACCCGAGGCGGTGAGCTGCAGAAGATGGAATTGCTGCAGCACCGCGACCCCGAGGTGGCCGATCGGAATGTGTTGTTGTTCGACCAGTCGCCGCAACGCGTGTACCTGGCCCAAACCGGGCTGATCACCAACCAGGCCGGCGTGGTTCTGCCCAACCACCTGAGCGCACTGCAGCTCAGCAGCACGCAGACGGCGCTCAAGGACGGCGAGGCCGCCATGCAAGTGCGCTTTGAGTCTCCCGAAGCGGCTGGCGGCATCAAGCTCGTCAAGACCTACACCCTCAAGCGGGGCGACTACACCATTGGCGTCAAGCACGAGGTGATCAACGAGTCCGCCGCAGCGGTGGAGCCGCAGCTTTACCTCCAATTGGTGCGCGACGGCAACCCGCCCCCGGGTGAGTCGGCCTTCTACTTCACCTTCACCGGCCCGGCCATGTACACCGATGCCAAGAAGTTCCAGAAGCTGGACTTCAAGGACATCGAGAAAAACAAGGCCGAGCACGAAAAGTC
>JBEAWD010000123.1:0-5918 GCA_041160585.1 Pseudomonadota bacterium
TTCGCCCTGCTGCCGGCTCGGTGCTGATGTTGGGCGCGGTCGGCCAGTTGCAGTTCGAGGTGGTGGCCCACCGCCTGGAACACGAATACGGCTGCAAGGCCCGCGTGGCGCCAGCCCGCTATAACGTGGCGCGCTGGGTAAGCTGTTCAGACGAGAGCGGCGGCGAAAAGGAACTGCAGCGCTTCATCGACCACAACGCGCACCGCGTGGCCTTCGATGCGGTGGATGCGCCCACGGTGCTGCTGGAGTACGCGGGTGAGTTGCGTGCCATGCAGGACAACTGGCCCAAGATCCAGTTCCACGCCCTGCGTGAACACGCGGGGCTGGTGTTTCAGAAGTCGATGGATTGACGGCGCAGCCGGACGGAGTCGACTTAACCCCGTGTGCAGAGGGCACGGATGCGGCGGCGGCTGCCTCAGTCGCGCTTGACCGTCCCGCTGCCCATGACCGAACTGCTCACGTCCTTGGCTGCTCCGGTGTAGCGCACGTCTCCGCTGCCGGCCACGTTCACGCGCAGGCGTTGGCGTGCGTTCACCCGCGCATCGCCACTGCCGGCCACGTTGACCCGCACGTCTTCGGCCTCCAGCTCGCGCAGCCACGCGTCACCACTGCCAGCCACACTCACCGTCAGGTTCTGGGCCGCACCCTGCACGCGCACGTCGCCGCTGCCGGCGACGTTCACGTCCACCTTGTGCGCGGTGAGGCCCTGTAAGCGCAGGTCGCCCGAGCCTGCCACTGACAACTTGATCGCCGGCTGGTTGGACAGGCGCGCATCCAGGTCACCCGAGCCGGCCACCGTCAGCGAGTCGAAGCGCGGACCCTGCACGAAGACCACCGTCTCCGGTGGTTCCCGCTTGCCAATGGGCCAGGTGGTCCACGAGGACTTCTGCCGCAGCACCAGGGTGGGCACGCCCTGGCGTGTTTCCACCAGGGTCTCGATTGACTCCTGGGCCTTGTCTGATCCTGTCACGCGCACCGATTCGCGCTCGGCCAGCTCCACCTTCACAGCGAACGAACCTTCCAGCGACACCGCCTGAAAGCCCGAGACGGCACGCTGCTGCCCGGCAGCCCAGGCGGCACGGGGCACGCTCAGGCCGGTCAATGCAAGGCCCACCCCGACGGCCACTGCCAGTGTGACCAGGCGGCGGGCCGAGGGAACGCGATGGTGGTTCGGGGTGTCCGGTGAGGGCTTGGTGGGTTTGTGGCTCATGGCTGATCCTTTCTGGTGCTGGAGGCAGTGTCGTGAGAGACCGCTTCAGACACCATCGCCTTGCGACGGATTGCGCGCTCGAGCGACGGAATGCGGTGGCTCAGGCCCAGGTGCACACCTCCGCGGGGCCTGGCGCCTCAGGGCTTGATGTAGGCAAACCCTTCGCGCGCCTGCAGCCGCCCGATGCGCACCACGCCAGACGGCGTGAATTCGGCGTCCAGGGAGAACTGCTCGCGCTTGAGGTTGCGGTTCCTCAAAGTGATCTCGCACACCTCGAAGCGCACCTTGCGGGCCTTGAGCGAGGACACCAGGGCGGCATAGTCGATGTTCGGGTTCTTCGCATCCTTGGCGCCTTCCATCAGAAAGTCCACGCCTTCGGCATGCGTCACCACGATGATCTCGGTCTCCGGCGCCACATCCAGGTGGTTGCGGATGTTGCGCAGGCCTTTGGTGGCCTGCAGCGCGGCGTTGTCGATGTGGTAGACCACCTTGTCCGCAACAGCCGTGGTCTGAGCCTGAGCGGAAGGTACGGCCAGCAAGACCGGCGCGGTGAACAGCAATGCGGCCGAAAGGCCAAAGTGACGCAAGATGCGCATCGTGAAGTCTCCTCGTCGGGCGTTATGGCGAATGCTTGCCTTCCTGGGCATTCAGGGGCGCCTGAATTAGACAAGGAAAATACGGGCAAGGCCCGCCATGATGACCCGACTGCCTCTTTACCTGAACCTCATCCGCTGGGACCGCCCCGCGGGCTGGTTGCTGCTGCTGTGGCCCACGCTCAGTGCCCTGTGGATGGCCGCCGATGGATTTCCCGGCTGGCACCTGTTGGCGGTGTTCACGCTGGGCACCATCCTAATGCGCAGCGCCGGTTGCTGCGTGAACGACGTGGCCGATCGCGAATTCGACCGCCATGTGAAGCGCACGGCACAGCGGCCGGTCACCAGCGGCGCGGTGTCGGTCAAGGAAGCACTGCTGCTGGGTGCAGCGCTGGCCCTGTGTGCCTTCGCGCTGGCGCTCAGCACGAACGCCCCGACCATTCTGTTGTGCTTCCCGGCCCTGCTGATTGCGGTGCTGTACCCCTATGCCAAGCGGGTACTGAGCATGCCGCAGGCGGTGTTGGGGGTGGCCTTCAGCTTCGGGATTCCCATGGCGTATGCGGCCGTGTTGGGCGGCACCGCTTGGTCGCTGCAGGCGCTGCGCGATGCCGTGCCCTGGCAGGCCTGGGCGCTGCTGGTCTCCAACCTGTTTTGGGTGATGGCCTACGACACGCAGTACGCCATGGTGGACCGCGACGACGACCTGAAGATCGGCATGAAGACCTCGGCCATCACCTTGGGCCGCGCAGACGTGGCCGCAGTGATGGCCTTCTACCTGATCCACCTGTGGAGCTGGAGCTGGCTGGGATCATCCATGGGGCTGGGCCTGTGGTTCGACATCGGCATCGTGGCCGCAGGCCTGCAGGTGGCGTGGCACTACACCCTGATTCGTACCCGCAGCCGCGAAGGCTGCTTCAAGGCCTTCCGCTTGAACCACTGGGTGGGCCTTGCAGTGTTTGCCGGCACCGCAGTTGACCTGGCGCTGCGCTGAAGACCCCCGCAATCAACCGAACTCAGCGCCCGTACTCATCCCCCAGCTCACGGGCCCGGGCCTGTGCGGCCAGCAGCGCCGCCACGATGGTCTCCTTCACACCTTGGGCCTCCAGGTGCGAAATGGCCGCATGGGTGGTGCCGCCCTTGGAGGTGACCTGTGCGCGCAACTCGGCCGGCGACAGCGGTGACTGCTGGGCCAGCATCGACGCACCCAGCAGGGTCTGGATGGCCATCTCGCGGCCTTGCTCGGCGCTCAGGCCCATGCGCTGCGCGGCTTCCACCATGGCTTCGATCAAGTAGAAGCCATAGGCCGGGCCCGAGCCCGACAGGGCCGTCACCGCGTCCAGGTCGGCTTCATCGCGCACCCACACGCTGCGGCCGGTGGGCGCAAACAGGCGCTCGACCTGCGCGCGCTCATCGGCCGATACCGACTCACGCGCATACAGCCCCGCCATGCCTTGCCCGATCAGGGCCGGGGTGTTGGGCATGGCGCGCACGATGCGGGCCGTGCCCGTGGCCGCCTCGATGGCGGCGCTGCGGATGCCGGCCATCACGCTGAGCTGCAGCGCGCCCCGCACCAGGCCTGCGCAAGGGGCCGCGGCCTCTTGAAACAGTTGGGGCTTCACGGCCCACACGACCACCTCGGCCTCGGCCAAGCCCTGGTCGGCAGCGGCATGGGCCTGCACACCGAAGCGTTCCTGCAGCCGATCACGCTGCGGCGCGTGCGGCTCCACCACGCGAATGCAGGAAGCCGGCGTGCCGGTCTGCATCAGCCCGCCGATCAGGGCACTGGCCATGTTGCCCCCGCCGATGAAGGCCATCACCACCGATCCGGAATGCCCGCGCTGCGCATCACTCATGCCGTCGAGTGTAGAGGCCGGGCCTGCTGGACCTCATGATCGCCGCAGGCACTGGCAATGCAAGAAGTGCATAACCCTGGGCGCTGAACCCGAGGCTGCGCCCCTACAGTGCGTTCAGCCCGAACCGGCCGCTTCACGCCCACAAGGCACACGGCACCGGACAGCGGGCCACCTGCCAGACAACCTGAAGGAGACCCCATTGAACGCGATGTACCCCATCGGTGGCCACGCCACCGCCTCGGCCACGCCGGCCGCCACCGCCCAGGCCCTGTCCTTCGTGGCGCCTCGTCACGACAGCGCCTGGCACACCTACCTGGCGCAAGTGGACCGCGTGGCCCCCTACCTGGGTGAACTCGGTCGCTGGGCCGAGACCCTCAAGCGCCCCAAGCGCGCCCTGGTGGTGGACGTGCCCATCGAACTGGACAACGGCACCATCGCCCACTTCGAGGGCTACCGTGTCCAACACAACCTCAGCCGCGGCCCGGGCAAGGGCGGTGTGCGCTACCACCCCGAGGTGACGCTGGAAGAGGTGATGGCCCTGGCCGCCTGGATGAGCATCAAGAACGCCGCGGTGAACCTGCCCTTCGGCGGGGCCAAGGGCGGGATCCGGGTCGATCCCAAGCAGCTGTCGCCGAAAGAGCTCGAGCGCATGACGCGCCGCTACACCAGCGAAATCGGCATCATCATCGGCCCCCAGCAGGACATCCCCGCGCCGGATGTGAACACCAACGCGCAGGTGATGGCCTGGATGATGGACACCTACTCCATGAACACAGGCTCAACCGCCACCGGCGTCGTCACCGGCAAACCGGTGCACTTGGGCGGAAGCCTGGGCCGCGTGAAGGCCACCGGCCGCGGCGTGTTCATCACCGGGCATGAGGCCGCGCAGCGGCTGGGCCTGTCACTTGAAGGCGCTCGCGTGGCGGTTCAGGGTTTCGGCAATGTGGGGTCGGTGGCCGCCGAACACTTCGTGGCCGCCGGCGCCAAGTTGGTGGCCGTGCAGGACCACAGTGGCACGGTGCACGCAGCCGCTGGGCTGGACATTGCCCAACTGATGGCGCACGTGCAGGCCACCGGCGGCGTGAGCGGATTCAAAGGTGGTGATGCCTTGCAGAGTGAATCGTTCTGGGAGCTGTCCAGCGACATCCTGATCCCGGCCGCCCTGGAAGGCCAGATCACCCCCGCACGCGCGCAACATCTCCAAACGCGCCTGGTGCTTGAAGGCGCCAACGGCCCCACCTTGCCCGAAGCGGACGACATCCTGGCCGAGCGTGGCATCCTGGTGGTGCCCGACGTGATCTGCAACGCCGGCGGTGTGACCGTGTCCTATTTCGAGTGGGTGCAGGACTTCAGCAGCTTCTTCTGGACAGAGGAAGAGATCAACCAGCGCCTGGACCAGATCCTGGTCAGCTCATTGAACAAGATCTGGGACACGGCCGATCGCCACCGCATCAGCCTGCGCACAGCCACCTTTGCTGTGGCCTGTGAGCGGATTCTGATGGTGCGGCGCGACCGGGGGCTGTACCCCTGAAGTCCCGGGCAGCGGCGGCCTGCAGCAGGCTCATCGACTGAGCCTGCCTGGTCGCCGTTCAAGGCGCCAGTCCGGCCCCATCACCCAGCACGATGGATTCGTAGGCGTGCAGGGAAGGAAGGCCTCCCGTGTGTAGGAACAGCACCCGCTGGCCCGACTTCCAGCGCCCTGCACGGGCCAGGCCGACCAGGCCGGCCATGATCTTGCCGGTGTAGACCGGGTCCAGCAGGATGCCCTCGGTGCGCGCCAACAGTTGCACCGCCTCGACCATGCGGGCATTGGGCACCGAGTACTTGGGCTGCCAGTAGCCGCCGACGCACTGCACAGTCTCCTGGGGCACCTTCAGGTCAAGGCCCAGAAGGTCGCACACGGCCTGTGCCTCTCGGTGCACCACGGGCGCCTGGTCAGCAGGGTCACGGCTGACGCCCACGCCCACCACCGGCACATCGATCCGGTTGCCCAGGAAGCCTGCGACCAGACCGCCATGGGTGCCGGATGAGCCCGAACCCACCACCACCTCGTCAAAGCGCAGGCCCATGTCGAACCACTGCTGCTGCATCTCCTGCGCGCAGGCCACATAGCCCAGGCCCCCACTCGCGTTCGACCCACCCGTGGGAATGGCGTAGCCCCTGCGCCCCGTGGCGGCCAGCGCATCGAGTTCTTCCTGCAAGGCGGCCTTGAGGTCACTGCCTGCGGGCACCGCTCGCTGGGCTTCCACGCCCATCAGCCGG
>JBEAWD010000220.1:0-3481 GCA_041160585.1 Pseudomonadota bacterium
GTCCGTCCACGTCCCACAGCCGCTGCCCCAGGCCACGTTCTACGAAGACCGCCGGCTCGGGACTCGCACGCAGATTGCTTTGGCGCCCTGGCATCACCGCCAGGGCCCGCTGCGCGAGTTCAGCCGTCATGGCGGTTGCGGTTACGGCGCTTTCGATAGGTTGATTCATGATGCAGCCGGGTTGTTGTCGATGGTGCAAACGGTATCGCCGACGTTGACGTCACCGCCAGCAGCAACTGCAATTGAAAGAAGCACACCGTCGCAGGGAGCTTCAATCTCCATCGTCACCTTTTCGCTTTCGATGTCGTACAGCGCCTCACCCTTCGTGAAGCGCTGGCCCGGTGACTTGTGCCACTGGCTGATGGTGGCCGACTCCATGTTCATGCCGACGCGAGAGAGCTTGAGATTGACCTTCACGTGATCCTCAAAGTTGACGGGTAACCGCCGTGATGGCGGCCTGAATTCGGGGAACGCTGGGCATCACCAGCTTTTCAAGATTGGGGGCGTATGGCATGGGGACATCGGGCACCGTCACTCGCTTGATGGGGGCCTTCAAGGATTCGAAGGCCTCATCGGCGACGACTGCTGCGATGTGGCTGGCCGCGCTGCAGCAGTCACGCGATTCGTCGACGATCACCAGGCGGCCTGTCTTTTGCACCGACTTCACGATCGATCCGATGTCCAGCGGAACCAGGGTTCGGGGGTCGATCACTTCCGCGTTCAGCCCACTGGTTTCGTACTCCAGTTGGGCGGCTTGTAGGGCCAGCTTGACCATCGAGCCGATGGCCACCACCGTTACGTCACCACCCTCGCGCCGCACGGCGGCTTGCCCGAGCGGGATGATGAAGTCCTCGTCCGGCACGTCACCCATGTCGCCCCCGCGCCCACCGGCCTCCAGGAAGAAACTCGGGTTGTCACCACGGATGCACGCCTTCATCAAGCCCTTGGCGTCTGCCGGGGTCGATGGCACCACCACCTGGATTCCGCTGAGGTTCATCAGCATCGGGTAAGGCGTATCGGAGTGGTGGGCTGCAATGGACTTGCCGCCTCCATAGGCCGCCACATAGGTTACCGGCAGCCGTGCCTGACCACCGGTCATGTAGCGCAATTTGGCCGCCTGATTGGCGATCGAGTCGAACCCCGTGTAGACGAAATTCGCAAACATCATGTGGGCCACGACGCGATGCCCAGCGGCGGCAGCCCCCAGGGCCATTCCGGTGATCAAGGTTTCGCAGATCGGGGTGTTGCGGATTCGAGTGGGACCGAAGCGCTCGGATAATCCGCGTGTGTCCCCGAAGAGGCTGATCTCGACGTCTTCGCCGAAGAGAATGACGCGTTCGTCGCGTGTCATCTCTTCCACCAGGGCGTCGTTGATCGCTTGGATTAGGCGGCGTTTGGCCATGTCGAGGTCTCGAAGGAAATAGGGGCCGTTAGGCGTAGACGAACTCAAGCGCCTGCGCATCAGGCGGCGGCGGGCTGTTCTTGGCGAACTCGACGGCCTGCTCAACCGCGTCCTTGACACGCGCTTCGATCGCATCGAGGTCAGCCTCCACGGCTATGCCGCGAGCCTGGAGTACCTGTGCCGAACGCCGCAGCGGGTCACGCGCGATCCACTGCTCCACCTCGGCAGCCTCTCGGTAGCGTGCACCTTGAAGGAAACCCGTTTCAGCCTCCACGTGACCCGAGAGGCGGTAGGTCATGGCCTCAATAAGGGTGGGGCCCTGGCCTGATCGCGCCCGGGTAACTGCTCGCCCTGCAGCCTCCCACACCGCGTTCACGTCGTTGCCATCGACCACGCAAGCCGGCACGCCGTACGGCGCGGCGCGGTCGGCAATCTCGCCGGCCACGACGGTGGAGGTGGCCGAAAACTCCGAGAACCGGTTGTTCTCGCAGACGAACAGCATCGGCAACTTCCACAGTGCGGCCAAGTTCAAGGCCTCGGACACCACGCCTTGAGTGCTGGCGCCATCGCCGAAGAACACCACGGCCACATGACCGTCGCCCTTGAGGTGCTCGGAGTAGGCGGCACCGCAGATGAGGCTTACGCCTCCGCCCACGATCCCGTTGGCACCTAGGATTCCGCGCGAGAAATCGGCGACGTGCATGGTGCCACCCATACCCTTGCATACACCGGTGGCCTTGGCGTGGATCTCCGCCATCATGGCCGGCAGATCGCCGCCCTTGGCCAGGAAGTGGCCGTGTCCACGATGGGTGCTCGCGATCCAGTCGCGGTCGCTCAAGTGGTGGCACACGCCAACTGCCACGGCCTCCTGGCCGCTGTATAGGTGAACGCCGGCGATTAACTCGCCCGCCTTGAAGTCGGCTCCCAGTCTCTCTTCGGTCCGGCGGATCAGCAGCATCCGCTCATACATGGCCAGCAACTCGCCGCCAGAGGGCTCTCCTGCGTTGATGGCGTCGGTCGACGGCGATGAAGACATGTCTGAACCTTGTGAAGGTGCGTTCAATGAGGTTCAAATATAGCAACTCACGTTTCTAAAAGATATATATCGTTAACACCGACCACTTGCTTGTCCGACAACTCACGATATGCAAGCGAAACGTTGCAACTATGGTTACGATGCACAGATGACTAGACCAAGAAAGTGACCATGAGCAAGACCGTTGCCAAGGCGCTCCTCATCCTCAAGCAGTTCAAGCCCGGCGTGGACGATCTAGGCGCCAGCGAGATCGGGCGCATGCTTGACATGGACAAGGTGATCGCGCACCGCCTGCTCAAGACACTGGCGGCGGAGGAGTTCGTGGTGCAGGACCCCGTGACTCGACGCTTTCGGCTAGGGCCGGGCCTGATCAGCCTGGCCAGTCACAACTTGCGTGAGGCTCCTATTGCGGAGGTTGGATTGCCGTGGATGCTGAAACTGCGCGATCTGTGTGACGAAACCCTGATGATCAGTGTTCGGCGTGGTACCGAGGTCGTGGTGGTCAGCGCGCTGGAGAGCCGCCAAGCCATGCGTGTGACGGCGGCTGTAGGAGACGCCGAATCGCTGCACTGCACCGCATCGGGCAAGCTGATGCTGGCGTGGGGGCCTCAGGCCCTTTTCGACCAGTTACTGCTGGGAGGTTTGCCGGCGTTGACGGAGCGGACGATTCGAACGCCCGACAAGTTACGCGCCGAAGTTGCCCGGGCCAAGACCCAAGGGTGGGCTTTGGATGACGAGGAGAACGTCATGGGCATCCGCGCCATCGCCGCTCCGATCTTCTCCCGCCTGGGTGAAGTGCAGGCCTGTCTGATCGTCAGAGGGCCGAAGTCCCGCATGGGTGACGAGGTGCTTCACCGCATCGTCCCTGAGTTGCGTGCGGCCGCCAAGGCGATCTCCGAAAGTTTCGGATACCTTCCCGCCGCGTAGCGTCACCGCGCCTTGTGGGCCTTGAATTGCTACGGATGGCAACGCCATGGGATTTGCGCTTTGAGTAATTCCATTGATAATGAAGAAACACTCGGTCGACATTGACCGATTCATCA
>JBEAWD010000234.1:0-10157 GCA_041160585.1 Pseudomonadota bacterium
CTACATGGTGTGTGCCGCCCGTCGCACCGAGGCGGCGCTTGGCCCCCTGGTGGAATCCATCCAGGCCGCTGGTGGCCGCGCACTGGGCTTTGCGCTGGATGCCAGGCGCGAAGAAGCGGTGACCGGCTTCATCGACCACATCGAGTCCACCATCGGCCCGATCGAGGTGATGGTGTTCAACGTCGGCGGCAATGTGCGCTTTCCCATCCTGGAGACCACGGCCCAGAAGTACTTCAAGGTCTGGGAAATGTGCGCCATGGCGGGCTTTCTCGCTGGGCGCGAAGCGGCCCGCGTGATGGTGCCCCGAGGGCGCGGCACCATCCTCTTCACCGGCGCGACGGCCAGCCTGCGCGGCGCAGCGGGGTTTTCAGCATTCGCAGGTGGCAAGGCGGCCCTTCGGGCGCTCGCCCAGTCCATGGCCCGTGAACTGGGGCCCAGGGGCGTGCATGTGGCCCATGTCATCATCGACGGCCTCATCAATACCGCCTTCTCGCGCACGAACTTCGCTGACCGCGTCGCAGCGGCAGGTCCCGAGGGCATCCTCAACCCCGATCACATCGCCGAAGCCTACTGGTGGCTGCACCAACAGCCGCGGGATGCGTGGACGTTCGAGCTGGACCTCAGGCCCTCAGTCGAGAAGTGGTGAGAGTTGGCGAGCGACAGCAGGCTCAGTTGCTGATGCTGGGCGTCTGACCGAGAAACTCCCCATCGGTGGCCTGCGCCAACAGGAACCGCGCCGCTGAGTCTGCGGTGATCGACAAGCCGATGCCCCTGCCGTCCGCGCTGATCCGAAGCGGCCTGTCGGGCCCGTCGACGATGTTGGGCAAACGCACCGACACCCACTCCACGGTGCTGGCTTTCAAGGCCGCCTCCATCCGATCCTTGTCTTCGATGATCGGCAGCAGCCAACTCAGAAAGATCGGAATCACGATGCGGTTGGCAAACCAGGAGCCGCTGTCACCGGCGCCCACATTCGACATGCAGATCAGACGCGGGACACCGACCATCGTCATCGCCGCGAGGACAGCCTTGACCGAGTCCGAGATGAGCGTGGTGTGACGGCCATCACCCTTGCCGCCAATCCCCAGGCAATGGACCACCGCATCAGTGCCTTGTATGCAGGGGGCGATGTCGGTGACTGAACAGGGGTTGCCCCCGAGCACGGTCAGGCTGGGAGGGCTGATCGGAATGCGCCTTGGGTCTCGCACCAGGGCGACCACCTCATGGCCATCCTCCAAGGCACGAGAGACGACACGGCCTCCCGTTACGCCCGTTGCGCCGAAAACTGCAATCTTCACGGCTCCTCCATGCTGTCATTATATGTGATCAGTGTTCACTTTAGGATGAAACATCCTCACCGGCAATGCATTGATGCCGCCAAGCAAAACCGTATAAGTTGGCTGTGAAGCAAAAAAGGGGCAAGTGCCCCTTATCAAAGTTCACCGAGATTCAGGTGCCAAACCAATTGGACCTGACTGCGCGGTGCATTTCATGGGGAAGCATTCCAGCAGGTCCGGCCGCGCGAGTGCGGTCAGCCTAACCTTGTGAAGACCACTCACCTGACCCCGTGACGGCTCATTGACTCAAAGTTATAGAAGGAAGGCTGAGCGAAGTTGTAGTTCACGCCCCGCAAATCGGCACGCTGCGCCCGCTGCCAGTCCAATTGGTACAGGACGGCTGTGGGCATTTGCTCAACCACAATCCGTTGAGCCTGCTGATAGAGCTCAGCGCGTTGGTCGAGGTCCAGTGAACGGTCCGCCCTGGCAATCAACTTGTCGACCTCCGCGTTTCGGTAGCGGGGAAAGTTGGCACCACCGATCATGGCTGAGTTGTAGACGAAGTTGAAAACGATCGAGGGATCGGGAAAGTCAAGATTGATCGACTGCATCGTAATGTCGAAGTCACCCTTCATGATCTTGGTTCTCGCCGCGGTCGAGATACGCTCAATCACAACGTCGAAGCCCACAGCCTGTAGCTGGTGCTGAATTGCAACGGCCACGGGAGATGGGCTGTTGCCGTCTCCTACGACCGTGAACGCGATCCGGGTTCCCTGCTTCACACCCGCTTCCTCTAGGAGGCGCTTGGCCTCGCCCGGATCAAATCGCGGCAGAGGCAAGCTGGCGTCATGCCCCGGCACTCCTTCTGGCAAAACACCACGCAAGAGCCGCGCACGACCATCGTAGATTGCGCTGCCGATCTTCTCCCGGTCAATAGCCAGGGAAACAGCCTGCCGAACACGGGGATCCTTGAATAAGGGCCGGTCATTATTCATGTGCAGGAAGGCGATGATGGGCGATGGGCCAGCCTCAATCTTCAAGCCCGCTTTGCGACGGAGCCAGTCATCGACAGTGCCGGGTACCGGATCGACGATGTCCAGTGCTCCTTTGGAGAGTTGGATCGCCCGCGTGGCATCGTCCTTCACCACGATGAAATTGACCTCTCGAAAATAATCGGGCTTTCGCGAAGCCATCGGGTTCTCACGCAATAGAACCTGTTGACCTCGCACAAAACGCTCTACTCGATACGGACCGCTACCGGCAGTGTTGGTTGTGAGCCAACGACGGCCCAATTCATCGCCCTTGATTTTTTCGGATACCGACGGGTTCACGATGCTGGCGGTAGGCACTGCCAACACCTGTAGAAAAAACGCCACGGGCATGCGCAGCGTGAATCGAACTTCTTGGGGTCCTATAACCTCGACGCTGCGAAGAAAGAATAGGAACTGCGCGGGTGGCGCCTTCAGCTTGAGGGTCCGCTCAAACGAAAACTTCACGGCTTCTGCCGTGACTTCGGCTCCATCGTCGAAGTAGTGTCCGCGCCTCAGAAAGAAGGTCCACTGCAATCCGTCCGGACTCGTTTCCCATCTCTCGGCCAGTTGACCGATCATTCGCCCGGTGGGTTTTCCCTCCACCAACTCGGCCACTACCAGCTTCTCGTAGGCAAGATTGATAGCCAACTGATTAGAGATAACGAACGTCGCCGCAGGATCCAGCGTATTGATCTCACGCGCTACGGCCATGGTTACCCTGGTGGGGTCTCTTTCAGGGCCGGACGAGTTGCATCCAAGCAGGAGCACGGCGAGCGCGCAGGTCAGGCCGCGGAGCAAGGAATTCATGGCGCTCATCACCAATCAGTTCCTGCAAGCGTCGACAAACGCCGCCAGTAGCTGCCGCTCCTGTTCACTCAACATGAACTCCGGATGCCACTGCACGCCCACGCAAAACGGAACTCTTGGGATCTCGATCGCCTCAACGACCCCGTCGGGTGCCGTGGCGGCTTTCATTGCGTGCGGACCGACGCGCACGACGCCCTGCTTGTGCATGGAGTTGACTCGGAAGCCGGAGGAACCACAGATCGCAGCCAACCTTGTTCCCTCCACAGGCTTGACTTGATGGACGACATCCCGAAATCCAGGTCCACTGTGGCTGGACCACTCTTCACGCTCCAAAGCAAGGTTGACGACAAGATCCCCGCCGGTGACGTGATTCAAAACCTGAAACCCGCCGCAAATTGCCAACAAAGGTTTCTGGCAAGCGATGCATCGCCGCGTGAGCTCAGCTTCGAAGCGGAAACGTTGCTCCTTCTCCGGTGGCTCGCTACCGTCACCGCGGAACATCTCGGGTACCTGGAACTGGTAGCCGCCACCACTGACCACGATGCCATCGCACAGATCTAAATAGTCATCGATGCAATCGATCTCGCTGGGAAGCATCACAGAGGCCACGCCGAACGCTCGAAACGCTTCGAAGTTTGTGGCGTCCAGCATATAGGCAGACCGCGGAGGCCGCCCCGTTGTCCAGAAGTCAATGTCGGCGGTGATCCCAATGACGGGCTTGCTTCGGCGGATCATCAGGTGACTTGCTCCGGCAGTTCAGTGATTTCATCCAATGGCCAGATCGGACGACGGACATTCTTGTAGTTCCGGTGACGTGGGTCGCGCCAAAGATTGAAGATGTGGCGACTCAGCGGCTCAAATCCGATGCGGAACTGCTGCGCCGACTTCACCACAATGATTCGGCGCTTGGTGCAGTCAATGCCTACCCCATTGAACAACTCAGGGCTGTAGGCCTGGTCCCTCACACTGGTGAGAACAACCTCCAGGCCCTCGAAGGCAATCGCTGCACAGTCGCCCAGGGGGGCAGCGAACTCACCGATTTTCTGGGTATGGCCCCGTGTGAGATGAACGACTTCGACCAGTACATCCAGAGGTTCACCGGAGTCGGGCCCCACCTTGCCACCGATACGAAGTCTCAAGCGGGCGCCCACACCAGCGTCAAAGCAAAGCCGCACTGCCACCGGATCCCAGAATGGGCCGATGCAGGCGTCGCGGATGCCTCGCGAAATCAGAGCGCGCAACACTTCCGTGGAGTCGCCTGCGGCACCACCGCCCGGGTTGTCATCAACATCCGCCAGGATCACCGGCCAGTCAGGGCAGTTCAGTAAGTTCGCGAAGACTTCATCCTGTGACGGCCTGCACGGACGTAATTGCTCGCGGAGCGCGAACAACTCCTCCGCGAACCGATCAGCGGTCTGCCGTGCCAAACCGTCATCGGCATCACACACCACCAAGATCTGGGCGCCCATTTCGGGCACATCTCCAGCTCCAAAGCCGTGCACCAAGGACACTGACAGTACCGGACCCTCAATGGCCTGTGTCATGCGTCGGACGAATCCCTTGATGGGCTCTGTGGTCGTAGGCATAGTCGCCATCATCCGGCAGTGTCGAGACTGCATCACCGGACGTATCGAACCTCGGCGGGTAGCCACAAGCAAGTCGAGAAGCTCATGGCTGCGCTCCACATAGTCAGTATGCGGATACTCGCGAAAGTAGATGAGGACATCCGCTGCCGATTGCATACGGCTCGTGTGATGTGCATGGCAGTCCAGTACGGCACCTACGGCCACATCTGGCCCCACGAGGCTTCGCACCAGCGACAGAAGGTCACCCTCGCAATCCTCGCAGGCATCGGCCATCATGGCACCGTGCAACCCCAGCGCGACGATGTCCACGGGTAGCGCTTCTCGCAGTTGGGAAAGAATCTCATCCCGCAGGGCTTCATAGACCGGCATCGGAACCGGGCCGCCCGGCATTGCAAATGCACAGGTGCCCTCAACCACGGTCCATCCAAGGGCCTTACTGCGCTGGCGACAGGCCCAAAGTGGGCCCGTCGCTTCGGTGGGGCTGTCGGGATGCGCGCCGGGCCGCCACAACATCGTCTCTTCGAAGGCCCGCCATCCGGTTGGAATAGGCGAGTTACTGGCCGTCTCAGTGCCGAGTGTGGCGGTGAAAACGCGCATCCCTATCGAGTGAAAAAGACATCAGAAGTTCACGGTTGCGACCAAACCAACGCTCCGGGGGCGACCGTAATTCACCTGCATGTTAGTGCCGGTTCCCACCGGTGCCGCAAATCCACCAGGCCCCTGCCCCACAATATAGAGCTTGTCCTGCAGGTTGTTGACATACCCGGCGATCTCCCACTTTCCGGAGTCCGCCGCCAAGGTCACACGTCCATTGATCAGAGACTTCCCAGGCAGCAGCTGCGAGGCCAGGTTCTCCCTTCCGATGTAGTACTCCGAGTTGCGGGTGTAGTCCATCCGGAATGCCAGTGAGCCCAATGCCGTGCCCAAGGTGTAGACCCCGCTCAGGGTCGAAGTCAGCCGCGGCGCAAAGTTCAACCTGTTGCCCGTAAACACCAATGGGGCCCCGGCACGTGTCTTGTCGACATAGTCCGTGTACTTCGCGTCGGTGACGCCGAGGCTTCCACTCAGCCGCAGACTTTTTGCTGGCCTCACGCCAAGCTCAATCTCGGTACCCTTCACTTTGGCATCACCGCCGTTGGTGACGATACCCACGACCGCGCCGCCACCGCCCAAGACCGGAACCAGCTGGGTCACCTGGAGGTCCGTGTAGTTCATTTGGAAGACAGCCGCACTCAGCGACATGAGACCACCTGCCAGGCTGGCCTTCGTTCCGAGCTCATAGCTGTCCATGCTCTCGTCGCCGAAGCGTGTCTGCTTGAAACTGGTGATTGATGTCGTGGCTACGTTGTCGACGTTCCAACCACCACTTCGGAATCCTTTGCTGTAGGTGGCGTACATCATCGTGCTTCGGTCGAGCTTGTAGCGCAGGCTCACCAGAGGCGTCATGTTGCTGGTGCTCAGGCTGTCCTGCTCCCTCGGGAGGTTAGGCGCACCGAGGAATGACGGGAAGGTGACCACTTGCTGATAGTCGAGATTCTTCGTCTCTTTGGTGTATCGCATCCCGCCAGTAAGCGTGAGATTCGAATTTAGGTTGTAGTCGACATTGGCAAAGCCAGCCCACGTCTTGGAATCAATGTTGCCGAACGTGTTGCCGGTTGTGTTTCGAATCGGCGCCAATCCGGATCCCGGACCGAAAGTACTCCGTGACGAAGAGCTAGCCTTCTGCTCGTACATGTACAGACCGGCAACGTACTCGATCGCTTGCGCCCGATTCGTGGCGATTCGGAGCTCCTGGCTCCATTGCGATTGGTCGGTGTCAACGCCGGTCGTCACAATGTTCAAAGGTCCACCGTCTGTGTCTGTGGTCCGGTTGCTTTGCAAGTTTCGAGAACTGCTGATCGAAGTAAGCGTCAATCCGTTCCCCAGGTCGTAGTTCATTGTCAACCCGACACCCTGTACCTTGCGAGCGGCCGACGTCGGGATATCGACGTTGGAGTCAAAGTTACCGCTTCCAGCGATGAATCCGTAGCCAGAAGTGATCTTGCCTGCAATCGAAACGGACTTGTCCTCAAGACGATCTACCGCAACAGTAACATCCAGTCCCTTGGCCGGCTTGACCAGCAACTTGCCACGAATACTGGTCACATCTTCGTTTCCGAAACGGCTGTCGGTGGCAGCGTTGTACATGTAGCCATCCCGCTGACCCGAGTAGACCGAGATACTGCCTAGCACCGAATCTGAACCAAGCGGGGAAGAAAGATAGGCAGACGTTCGACGCTGGTTCAGGCTTCCGACGTCTAGGCTACCCGTTGCGGTAAAGGCCTTTCCAGGCTGCCGCGTAATGACGCTGATGGCACCTGCAATCGAGTTCTTGCCGAAGAGCGTCCCCTGCGGGCCGCGCAGGAATTCGACTCGCTCGACATCAAAGGTTTCCTGGTTGAATGCAGAAGTACGCCCCATGTAAATGCCATCCACATAGACACCGATACCACTGTCGAATCCGATGTTTACGCGGTTCTGTGTCTGAACGCCCCGTATTGAAAAGTTCGGGAGCGCGTTGTTCTCAGCCCCAAAGAATGCGACGTTGGGCACTGCGACCTCTGACAATCGGGCAGCGCCTCGATCCTTGATCTCCTCACCCCCCACCACGCTGATCGACAAAGGCACTTCGCTGGCCTTCTCCGTGCGCTTACGAGCCGTGACCGTGATGGTCTGGGAATCGTCTGATGCGGCTGCGCCGGCCTGCTGCGCCATAGACGGGTTTGGCACTGCGGCGATGAAGATCGCTGCGAGCGCTGCAGATGCGACAGGGTTCAGCTTGAATGTGCGAGTGGTCACGACAGTCTCCTTCCGGGGCAAGATGGGTTGATCGTTGGGATGCAGCCTTAGGCTGCGCTTCTAAAGGGCTCGCATACCTCACGGGCCCGCTGCATGCAGCGCTCCACCGTTCGAGTGGTCACGCCTAACAGTTGGGCGATTTCGGGATGGGTCAGGTCTTGCAGGCAGCTCAGCTCGACCACTTGCGCCACGCGCGGGTTGTCGGCGCTGAGCCGTTTCGAGACTCGCTGTATGGCCAACCGCCAGTGCACCTGCACCTCTACGGCGATACCCGGTTCTTCGATGTCTTGATCCAGTAGTGGCTCGTGCAGGTGGGCTTTACGGAACTGATCCCTCCTCACTCGATCGATCACCAGGTTCTCCGCCGTACGAAAGAGATAAGCGCGCGGATTCAGCTCGAGCTTTGCGGGGTCCGGGAGCTGCGTGATCCTGAGAAACACATCTTGAACCGTGTCTGCAATGTCGTCCTCGTTGCGTAGAAATCGCGTCAGAAAGCTGCGAAGCGCCCGATGGTGAGCCGCGAAGACAGAAGCGATGTAGTGCGCACGAGCCGCCGCATGATCGGGCTGATCCAAGCGTTGTGGCTGATGAATCTGAGACTCATTCCTTCGAGCCTGGAGACTCGTAGCGGCAGGAATTCGCACCGACAACTCCTCTGTTTTCGACCGACTTCAAACCGGATGCTCTTGGCACCTGGACGAAGCCATGTTAGATTTGAACGACCGTTCGGTCAATAGATGAACCAGCGTCAAAAACTCATGGCAAACCCTCTCCTTTCAGTCAGCGATCTGGTCGTTCAGAGCCATCGCAATGGGAGTCCATGGCCCCTGCTGAACGGCGTGTCGATGGACATCTCTCAGGGCGAGATCGTTGGCTTGGCGGGTGAATCCGGGGCTGGGAAGTCCATGCTCGGTGCGGCCATCAACGGCCTGCTGCCCAATGGATGCATACCCGTTTCGGGACAGATCATCTGGAAGAGTGAGAGCCTCCTGGGAGCATCTGCGTCGCGGCTGCATGGGCTTAGGGGGGCGGAGATTGCCACCATCTTTCAAGAACCCATGACCGCGCTGAATCCCACCCTGAGGATCGGACGACAGCTCATGGATGTCATCCGCACACATCGCCTTTCTGACGATGCGAAGGCCTATGCGCTCCGACACCTTTCAGACGTGCGCATCACCGAGCCACAAACCACATTCGAAGCCTGGCCACACCAACTGAGTGGAGGCATGCGTCAACGGGTCCTGATTGCGATGGCTTTCATGTGTAGGCCCTCCCTAATCGTTGCCGACGAGCCCACCACAGCACTGGACTTCAACGTCCGAAATCAGGTCTTGGACTTGCTGCTGACCCTGGCACGTGAACAGGGCACGGCGGTTCTCCTCATCAGTCATGACATAGGCGTGATTCAGAAGAGCTGTCAAAGGATTCACGTGATGTATGGCGGTCGTATCGTCGAGCAAGGCTCTACAGATCAGGTGTTAAACGCACCCCATCACCCGTACACCAAAGCCTTGCTTAAGTGTCTTCCCCATCGCGCCGAGCCACGATCCCGGCTACAGGCGCTCAGTTCAGATGAACGAAGGCTTCCTGGATGCTCTTTTCGCGCTCGCTGCGATTGCGCGGAAGAGCGGTGCGTAGAAGTACCAGCTCTCATGGTGATTGGGGAACGAGCCCGTCAATCGGCCTGTTGGCGCGCAAGCCAAGCCGAGGTGATCATATGAACGCTCCGCTGCTCAAGCTAAAGAACGTCTCGATTCGGTATGCTGACCACCGGCTTGATGCCGTTCGCGATGTCTCCCTAGAGGTTGCGGCAGGAAGCACACTGGGCATTGTGGGAGAGTCAGGATGCGGCAAGAGCACGCTGGCCAAGTGTCTGGCGGGCTTGCTTCCGGCGCGTACCGGTGCGATTTTCTGGAACGGTCATGACATCACCACACAGTCTCCCCGTCAGCGCCTGAATAGCGGAGTGGCCATTCAGATCGTCTTTCAGGACCCCCAAAGCTCTTTGAACCCTCGTCTGTCGATTAGGGACGTGATTCTCGAGCCCCTGCGGGTAGCCGGCCTCCCCACCGAAGGGATTGCAGAACGCTTGAGCGAGCGTGTTGGATTACCCGGTGACGCACTGAACCGGCGCCCCCACGAGTTCAGTGGTGGCCAGCGGCAGCGCGTCGCCATCGCTCGCGCCTTGGCCGGGCAGCCGTCCCTCATCTTGCTGGACGAGCCCACATCGGCCCTCGATCTTTCGGTGCAAGCGCAAATTCTGAACCTTCTGCTGGAACTACAGGCGGAACGGAATCTTGCCTATGTCTTCATCAGTCACGACCTGGCGGTCGTTCGCCACATTGCTACCGATGTGGCCGTCATGAAGGAGGGCGTGATTGTCGAGCAGCGCGACTGCGAATCGGCCTTCCGAGATCCGACCCATGCCTATACCCGCGAGCTCGTGGCACACCTCCACGCGAGCTGAATTCAGTTCCCGTAAGCGGCCCACTTGAGTCGCGAATCCTCTTCAACTCAGCAATCCTCTAAGGAGAGAAAATGAATCAAACCAAAGCCTGGGTCGCAGGCGTCGGCATGGTGCCGTTCAAGAAACCCGGAGCCAGCCTCCCCTATGA
>JBEAWD010000235.1:0-3580 GCA_041160585.1 Pseudomonadota bacterium
CACCCATCCGCTCGATCAGCAGCGTGGTGGTGAGGGCCGCGGCCACTTTGCCAATGCCGCACAGCACCAGCACCACCTCATGCCCGTGCAGGCGGCCCTCGTGCAGTTGACGGCCCGCCACGTTCGATGTGTGCGCAGCCTCTACCAGCGACAGCAACGCAGAAAGTTCTTCAGGCAGCGCACTGACGATGCCCAAGGGCCCTACGGCCCGACGATTCACCCTCGCAACTCCCGCCGCAGGATCTTGCCCACCGGCGTCTTGGGCAATTCGGTGCGGAACTCCACCACCCGCGGCCGCTTGTAGCCAGTCAGCTGGTTCTCGCACCATTGCCGCACGCTGTCTTCGGTCAAGGCGGGATCACGCTTGACCACCACCACCTTCACCGCTTCACCCGATTGCTCGTCGGGCACCCCGATGGCCGCCGCCTCCAGCACGCCTGGGTGCTGGCTCAGCACATCCTCGATCTCGTTGGGGTACACGTTGAAGCCGCTCACCAGGATCATGTCCTTCTTGCGATCCACGATCTTGAAATAGCCACGGGCATCCATCACCCCGATGTCACCGCTGCGGAAGAAGCCGTCGGCTGTCATCACCTTGGCGGTTTCGTCCGGTCGCTGCCAATAGCCCGCCATCACCTGCGGCCCGCGGATGCAGATCTCGCCTGGCTCGCCGGTCGGCACCACCTGACCGTCATCGTCGAGCAGCGTGATCTCGGTGTTGGGCATCGGCACGCCGATCGAACCTGTCCACCCATCGGCATTCACCGGGTTGCAGGTGGCACCAGGCGATGTCTCGGACAAGCCATACGCCTCGATGATCGGGCAGCCCGTCTTCTCCAGCCAAAGCTTGGCGGTCCCACTTTGCACCGCCATGCCCCCGCCCACACTGATCTTCAGTGAGCTCCAACTCACCGTGCCGAAGTCTGCATGGTTGGCGATCGCATTGAACAGGGTGTTCACCGCGGGGAAGCTGTGGAAGCGCTCGTTGGACAGCGCCTTGAGCAAGGCCGGGATGTCGCGCGCATTGGGGATGAGGATGTTGCAGCCGCCCATGTGCATGGCCAACAGCATGTTCGCGTTGAAGGCGAAGATGTGATACAGCGGCAACGCGCACACCGTCACGATCTGTTCGCCTTCGGGAATCTTCTTCAGGGCCGGTTGGTACCAGGCTTCAGCCTGAAGCAGGTTGGCCACCAGGTTGCGGTGCAGCAGCACCGCGCCTTTGCTCACGCCCGTGGTGCCGCCCGTGTATTGCAGCACCGCCACATCGTCCGGGCCCACCACCGCGGGCTTCACTGCGCGGGTACTGCCCTGCTGCAGAGCCTGCTTGAAGCCCACAGCCTGCGGCAGCGAGAACGGCGGCACCAGCTTGCGCTTGTTGCGCACCACATAGTTCACCAATGCACCCTTGACCAGACCGAGTAGGTCACCCATGGCCGCCAGCACCACGTGCTTGGTGGGCACTTTGTCCAGGACCTGCTGCAGCGTGGCCGCGAAGTTCTCCAGGATGATGATGGCCTTGGCGCCTGAGTCCTTGAGTTGGTGTTCGAGTTCGCGCGGCGTGTACAGCGGGTTCACATTCACCACCACGAAGCCTGCACGCAGGATGCCCGCCACCGCCACCGGGTACTGCGGCACATTGGGCAACATCACCGCCACCCGGTCGCCGGTCGTCAGGCCCAGCGATTGCAGATAAGCCGCCATGGCGCGCGACCATCCATCAATCTGCGCAAAAGTGAAGCGCTTGCCCATGAACACATACGCGTGTTTGTCGGCATGCGTGCTCAGCGCATGGTCCACCAACTGGACAAGGGAAGGGTAGAGGTCGGTGTTGATGTCGGCCGGTACACCAGCCGGGTAATGGCTCAGCCAGGGTTTGTCCATGATTGCCGTACTCCCGCTAATGGCGCTTAATTGCGGCGGATTCTGTCGGGGCGGGCGACTCCCTGGCATCAGGGGAATCTCCCGGTTGGGGCCCACGGGCGGTCGGCCGAAGGGCAAACCCCTAGCCAGGGCATCAAAAGGAAAGGCCGGCGTGCGGCCGGCCTTCGATGCTTTGGCGGCCAACCCCAGACGGTCGGCGCCCGCTCAAGCGATCACTCCACCGCCTTGACCATGTCTTCCACCACCTTCTTGGCATCGCCAAACACCATCATGGTCTTGTCCATGTAGAAGAGTTCGTTGTCCAGGCCCGCGTAGCCCGCGGCCATCGAGCGCTTGTTCACGATCACCGTCTTGGCCTTGTAGGCCTCCAGGATCGGCATGCCGTAGATGGGTGAGCCCTTCTGAAGGGCGGCCGGGTTCACCACGTCGTTGGCGCCCAGGATGATGGCCACATCGGCCTGGCCGAATTCGCCGTTGATGTCCTCCATCTCGAACACCTGGTCGTAGGGCACTTCAGCCTCGGCCAACAGCACGTTCATGTGGCCCGGCATGCGGCCGGCCACCGGGTGGATGGCGTACTTCACCGTGACGCCCTTGTGCGTGAGCTTCTCGGCCAGCTCCTTCACCGCATGCTGCGCCCGGGCCACGGCCAGGCCATAGCCCGGCACGATGATCACGGTTTCGGCGTTGCCCATGATGAAGGCCGCATCGTCGGCGCTGCCGCTCTTCACATTGCGCTGCTGCTGCGCCCCACCCGTGGCGGCGGCCGTATCGCCTCCGAAACCACCCAGGATCACATTGAAGAACGACCGGTTCATCGCCTTGCACATGATGTAGCTCAGGATCGCGCCGGATGAACCCACCAGCGAGCCCGCGATGATCAGCATCGAGTTGTTCAGCGAGAAGCCGATGCCAGCGGCGGCCCAGCCCGAGTAGCTATTGAGCATCGATACCACCACCGGCATGTCTGCGCCACCGATGGGGATGATGATCAGCACGCCCAGCACGAAGCTCAGGGCCAGCATCACGAAGAAGGCCGGCCAGTTCTCGGTGAGTGCGAAGATCACGCCCAGTGCGATGGTGGCGATGCCCAGCACCAAGTTGAGCGTGTGCTGGCCACTGAACACCACGGGTGCGCCCTGGAACAGGCGGAACTTGTACTTGCCGCTCAATTTGCCGAAGGCGATCACCGACCCACTGAAGGTGATGGCACCGATGGCCGCTCCGAGGAACAGCTCCAGCTTGTTGCCGAAGGGAATCAAGGGAACGGTGCCGTCGGCATTGCGGGCCACGATCTGGAAGGCCGCCGGCTCGGCCACGGCGGCCACCGCGATGCACACCGCGGCCAGACCGATCATGCTGTGCATGAAAGCCACCAGCTCGGGCATCTTGGTCATCTCGACCTTGTTGGCCATGTAGGCGCCCAGCCCGCCGCCGATGACGAGGCCCAGCAGCACGTAGCTCAGGCCACCCCAGGGGTTGGCTTGGCCCAGCTCCGTGGCCAGCTTGCCGATGAGCGCCACCGTGGTGAGCGCGGCAATGGCCATGCCCACCATGCCGAACACGTTGCCGCGGATGGAGGTGGTGGGGTGGCTCAGGCCCTTGAGCGCCTGGATGAAGCAGACGCTGGCGACCAGGTACAGCAGGGTGACGAGGTTCAGGCTCATGGCTTCACTCCGCCTTCTTCGCCGGGGTC
>JBEAWD010000253.1:0-2642 GCA_041160585.1 Pseudomonadota bacterium
GCAGGATCAAGCCCCAGGTGCCCACGAAGGGCTCGGCCCAGAACGGCGTGGGCTTTGCGAACTCGACCCGCACAGTATGCGAGTCGACCTTGGTCACCTTGATGTCGCGGTAGATGTTCACCGTGAGCATGGCCGAGGCGGGGTCGCCCGCGTACTGCCAGGTGAAGATCACGTCATCGGCGGTGAAGTCGCGCCCGTCATGCCATTTCACACCGCGCTTGAGTTTCCAGGTCACGGTGCGGCCGTCGGCCGAGACGCCGCCATTGGCCCGCGTGGGTACCTCGGCGGCCAGCACCGGGATGAGGTTGCCTTCGCCGTCCCAGCCTCCGAGCGGTTCATAGAAGATCCGGCAGGAATCCTGATCCTTGGTGCCGCCGGCATAGTGTGGATTCAGGTGGACCGGGGCCTGCCAGTACATCAGCCGCAGCGTGCCGCCACCGCCCCGCTTGGTGCCGCGGTAGGGCATCGGCGTGTTCGTTTGCGCCACGCCCTCATGCATCAGGATCATCGAGGCCATGGGCGCGCTCACACCCAGACCCACCAGCCGTTCAATGAAGGAGCGCCGGGGCAGGGCGCCGGTTCGCACTTCTTCAACCAGTTCACGCAGCTGGGTTTCGTTCATGGTGTTCTCCGATACGCTTGACGCGGGCAGCCGCCAATTGGCCCGCCGCATGGTACCCAGTCAACCTCATGGGCCAATCAGGGTCGGCCCGGAGTGAGAAACGGCGTGAGCATCCGCTGGGCACCTTGGCCAGCAGCGACACCGGCTTGCAGTCCCGGTTCGGGCCGTAGCGAAAGCGTTCGAACAGCTTAGCCTTGCAGCGGGTGTGGATGATCATGCGTCATGCCCGTTGCCACACCCGCATGAAAAAACCCACGAGGCTTGCGCCTCGTGGGCTTGATTGAGACCGAAACCGGGACAGCCCGGTATCGGCATCAGAAGGCGTGGCTGATGCCCAGGGCCAGAGAGTTCTTGTTGGCCGTGGCGTTGGCCGTGACCTGAGCGGCTTGGCCGGGGGTCAGGTCAATCGTCTTTTCGGTGAAGGCAGCATAAACGAACGTACGCGGCGACAGCGTATAGCGCGCCGAGACACCGGTGCGGCCGTACTTGCGATCAGCGGCGCCTGCCACCGTGGGCACCGAGGTCTGCGACTCGGTGTACTGCACGCGCAGTGTCACTTGCTTGTTCACCGGGTAGATCACGCCGATGTTGAAGGCCTTGTGCTCAGGCAGTGTGACAGCCGAGGTCAGCGTGTTGGCCGCGTTGCTGGCCAGCAGGCGGTCGGTCATCTGGTAGCCCAGCGCCACGGTGGCAAAGCCCAGGTTGTACTGGCCGCTCACGGTGGTTACTTGGTTCCAACGGTCCAAGCCGGTCACGCCGGCACCGTCGTAATACTCGTGCACCAGGGCAGCGCGCAGGGGACCCTTGTCGTAGGTCAGCAGGATACCGTTGGTAGAGGCGATGGCGCGTTGGCCGATGCCCTGTTGGACCCGCACGCGCACGCCCGACATGACCGGCGAGGTGTAGCGAACGGCGTTGTCCACGCGGCTGCCAAAGTTCTGCATCAGCTGCAGGCCCGAGTTCGAAGACGCCACCGACAGTTCGCCTTCGGGGGTCACGTCGTTGTAGCCGCTCACGTTGACCACACGGTGCAGCGTCTCTTGGCGGCCGAGGGTGATTTCGCCAAAGCCACCGGCCACACCCATCCAGGCGTGCCGATTGAACAGTTGGTTGCCGCCCGCGGTGGTGCCGTTCTCAGGGTTGATGGCGGCTTCGAGTTGGAAGATGGCGCGCAGGCCGCCACCCAGATTTTCCGAGCCGCGCAGTCCGAAGCGCGAGCCGCGGGAGTTGGCCGGGTTGTACACGTTCATGCCCGTGACGGTGGTCGACGGCGTGGCCGCGCTGCCAAAAGTCTGGGACTGGGCCACGTTCACGTCCATGATGCCGTACAGCGTGACGCTGGAGGCTTGTTGGGCGCCCGCAGCGGAGGCAAAGGCCGTCAGCGCAGCGCCGACGATCAGGGTCTTCTTCATGGTTGAAGGTTCTCCGGTTGGTAAGGAATTGGGTTGGAAGTCAGGGATTTCCCGAACAACCCGTCCATTTTTCGGAAAACACAAGTCAACTCCGTGACAACAGGGCGGGCGGGCTCAGGTGTTGTGTGAATCCAACTCAATCGATCGGGAACTGGGTCGGAAACTGGGCGGGAACGGTGCTCAGGCGGGTGGGGATTTCCGCGTCACCGGCCGGAGTTGTGCAGAAGGGACAGCCCAAGACCGTGCTGCGCAGCCACGCGGGCTTTAGCCCTGGGCGAGTCGGTAGGGGGCCTGACGCGCCCAGGGGGATTCAACTACAGCCGCTCCGTCCGCCGCCCGCACCTGGGTGGCAAAACGGGCCTCACGGCGCGCGGCCGGGCAAGGTCAGGGCTGCACGCGCAGCTCGTTGACCACCAGGGTGATGCCGGGTGCCGACCAAGCGGCTCCCTGCGCGGCGTTGCGCTCGGCCCAGGAGTGCACCGCCCCACGCAAGGTGGCGGTGGAGCCGGCGATGGCGACGTCAATGCCCCGCGCTTCGCGTTCAGCCTGCCGGGCCAGGGCATCCTTGATGCGATTGCTCACGTCGGTGGGCACTGTGCGCGGCTTGA
>JBEAWD010000192.1:0-8662 GCA_041160585.1 Pseudomonadota bacterium
ATGTGGCCGGGCTGGAAGCAGTGGTCAACGTGGACATCTCACCGGATGCGCAGGCCCATGTGCACCGGATCGGCCGTACCGGTCGGGCGGGCGAAACCGGGCTGGCACTGAGCCTGGCCTCGCTCGACGAAATGGGCTCGGTCGGCCGCATCGAAGAGCTGCAGGCAAGACCTTCGGCCTGGCATGCGCTGAGCGACCTCATACCGGCCCCCGGCGGGCGTTTGCTGCCGGCCATGGCCACCGTTCACATCCAGGCCGGGCGCAAGGACAAGATCCGCGCAGGCGACGTGCTGGGTGCGCTGACGGCCGACCTGGGCTACACACGCGAACAGGTGGGCAAGATCGACATCAATGAGTTCGCCACCTATGTTGCCGTGGATCGAACGATCGCGCACGAGGCTGCGGCGCGGCTGAACGGGGGGCGCATCAAGGGCCGTACGGTCAAGGCGCGGCTCTTGAAGCATGAGACCTGACTTCGCCGCTATCCGTCCATTCACCCCGGGTGAAGGCCTTCCCGGTGAAGCGGTGCAGTGGGAGAGTGCCGCAGGGCGGCTGTCCATGCGGGTGTCGGGTGCAGGCGCGCCGCTGCTGCTGATTCACAGCATCAACGCCGCCCCGTCATGTGCCGAGGTGGCGCCTTTGCATCGGCACTA
Source organism: Pseudomonadota bacterium (assembly GCA_041160585.1). Taxonomy (GTDB): domain Bacteria; phylum Pseudomonadota; class Gammaproteobacteria; order Burkholderiales; family Burkholderiaceae_C; genus RFTU01. Next base: position 654 of record JBEAWD010000192.1, read on the forward strand.
TGAACAAAGCCGATGCGTGTTTTCGCTCGAGCTGCCGGGTTTCGGTGCCTCAGAACGCAGTGACCGCGCTTACACGCCCCGCTTGATGACCGATGCGATTCACGCGGCGGTGCAGGAGATCCAGCGCCGCTGCGGCCCGGCGCCCATCGACGTGCTGGCCTTGTCCCTATCTTGTGAATTCCTGGCGCGGGCGGCCTCCGAGCAACCCGACCGCTACCGAAGCGTGGCGCTGGTGAGTCCCACGGGGTTCAACGGAAGGGGTACACGGCGAGGCCCACCGGGCAGCACGATGTCGATTCCTTGGCTGCTGCGTCTGTTGCGGGGGTCTGCGCTGTGGCCGATGCTGTTTCGCGCGCTGACACGCCCCGGCGTGATTCGATTCTTCCTTCGCAAGACCTTCGGCTCGCCGCAGATCAGCCAGTGGCTGCATGAGCAGGCGGTGCAAACGGCAGGTGTGGCTGGCGCGGCCCATGCCCCGCTGTACTTCCTGACCGGTTCGCTGTTCAGCCGCGACATCCACACGCTGTATGACGCGTTGCAATGTCCGGTGTGGATGTGCCATGGTGTTCGGGGGGACTTCACCGACTACCGCCAGAAGTCACGCCTGCAGGGTGCCGCCAATTGGCACTTCAGTGTGATGCCCACCGGCGCCTTGCCGCAATTTGAAGTGCCTGAATCGTTCTTTGGCGAATATGATCGGTTTTTGTCGAGTACCTTGTAGAGGGCGCCATGTTAAGCCGCACCACCCCAATCCTTCGCAGCTTCGACGAAGCCAAGGCACGCGAGTTCTATCTCGGCTTCCTGGGGTTCGAGGTGGTGTTCGAACACCGCTTTCACGACGGTGCGCCGCTGTACATGGGTATCCGCCGGGGCGACTGTCACCTGCACCTTTCCGAGCATCATGGCGACGCCACGCCGGGCTCTTCCATGCGTATCCAGGTCGCGGATGTCGACGCGCTTTGCGCCGAATTGCGCTCTCGCGACTACGCCAATGCCAGGCCTCAGGTGCAGGACACGCCCTGGGACACGCGTGACTTCACGGTATCGGACCCCTTCGGGAACCGGCTGACCTTCACCAGCGCCATCAGCACCTGAAGGTGCTGCCTTGCGGATCAGCGCCGCGCCCAGTTGATGGCGTATTGCGTCAACACGATGACCAGCACCATGTCGCCCCAGGTGGTGTAGTACAGCCAGGTGTCTTTCGAGAAGTTCAGCGCCACCGCCAGGTTCACGCTGGCCATGGTGGCACCGATGCCGGCCATGGCCACGGCCAAGCGTCTGAGGTTCAGGTCGCGGTAGGCCAGGTAGGTGGCCATGCGCCGGGCCATCACGCGCCCGCCGAACAAGGCGTCCACCGCAAACACGGTGGCGCCGATGCCGCCCATCACCGTGGCCTTGAGCTGCACCGCGAACTCGCTTTCGAAGTACCAGGAAAAGCCGGCCGAGATCAGCATCATGATCACGCCGAACAGGGCCAGGCCGCCCAGCAGGTCAATCGGCTTGGGTGCGAAACGGTTGATCAGCCACTGCAGGGGCACCAGGCTCAGGCCCACGGCGGCTGTCACCAGCGCCGCGGTGCGCAGGTCAGTGGTCTTGCCCAGCACGAAAAACAGAATGCCCAGGGCGATGTCGCAGGCGATCGACGGCCCGTTGCGCTTCCAGGCGCCACCATCGAAGGCGGGCTGAGCGGCGCTGCCTGAAATCGAGCCCGTCTGGCGGCTGTTCATCAGGGCTTGCATCCGCGTCAGGTAGCCATGCGGATTGTCATGCGATTGCCAGAGCGTTTGTCCGTTGCGCACCACCTTCAGACCGATTGACCACCAGGTGCGCGGCCCGGCAATGATCTGCACCGGACCACCGGCCGAACCAATCTCGACCGCTTGAAGCCGGTAAGCTTCGTTCATGAAGTCCAGCCGGTCCACCACGGGTACCCCGGTTGCATCGCCGGCGGGATACACCACCAGGCGCGATGCGGTGAAGCCGTACTCCAGCGCCACGGTTACGGTGTGCCCGTCGATCACGGGCTTGAATCGGTAGGTCCAGATGTTCACGAACGGCCTCTGTGCTTGAGGCCGACATTTTGAGGGATACAGGGGGGAGCCTCAGGCCTCACGCCCTGCTGCGCAGTGCCTGAGCCAATCCCAAAGCGATAGCGGCCCCGATGATCTGGGCGCCGACAAAGCCTGGCGCGCTGATGGGCGCGATGCCGGCAAAGCTGTCGCTGAACATGCGGCCCAGCACGGCCGCGGGGTTGGCAAATGAGGTTGAAGCGGTGAACCAATAGGCTGCACCAATGTAGGCCGCCACCAGGGAAGAGGCCTTGCCGGCCGGTGCCAGCAGGATGGTGAGCAGCAGGCCAGCCGTGGCCACCGCTTCGGCGATCCACTGGCCCGTTCCCATTCGCAACTTGGTCGACGTCTGCACGATCGACAGGTCGAACATGGCATGGGCGAGCCAGGCCCCAAGCACGGCTCCGATCAACTGCATCGCCACATAAGGGGCCAGGTCGCGCCTGGGCAATTCGCCTCGGAACGCCATGACCGCACTCACCACCGGGTTGAAGTGAGCACCACTGATCGGCCCGAACACCTCGATCAGCACATACAAGGCCCCGACGGTGGCGGCCGTGTTGGCCAGCAAGGCGATGGCCACGTTCCCATCGCTCAGGCGTTCGGCCATGATGCCTGAGCCAATGACCACCGTCAGCAACAGCATCGTGCCCAAGCCTTCGGCCAGGAGCTTGTGTGAAGTGGCCGTGGTCATGAGCGACCGATCCTCGCGAGTGCAGCAGACAGCTCGTCCCGGCTCATCGCAGCCAAAGGCAGTTGGAGCAACTGCAACATCCGAAAGCCAACTGCTTGGCGGGTCAGTTCAAAGGCGCGTCGCTTGCCCTCGTCACCACCCTGTGCATTCGATGGGTCGGGGTAGCCCCAGTGCACCTTGACCGGCTGCCCCGAGCCACCAAAGAAGACGGGGCACTGTTCGGCAGCAGCGCTGTCACACACCGTGATCACGATGGAAAGGGGCGGCGAGTCAGGGGTGGTGAACTCGTCCCAACTTTTGCTGCGCACGCCGGATGTGTCGACGTCAGCCGCTTGAAGCACGTCAAGTGCAAATGGGTTGACGCGTCCACTGGGCGCACTGCCCGCGCTGTGGGCGCGAACATCCTTGCCCAGGTCCTTTGCCAGATGGTTGAGCATGCTTTCGGAAAGAACGCTGCGCGCCGAGTTGTGGGTGCACAGGATCAGGATATGAGTGGTCATCACTTTGTTCCGATGTCGCGGATTTCGCGCTTGATGGCCAGGAGGTCCAAACTGGCCAATGGCAAGGACAGGAGGAGTTGAATTCGGCGATGCAGGGTGACAAAGGCATCCAGGAATGCCTTTTGAATCTCAGCGTCTGAGCCATGGACCGCCGCCGGGTCTGGCATACCCCAGTGGGCGGTCATCGGCTGCCCAGGCCATACGGGGCAGACCTCGCCCGCTGCTTGATCGCAAACGGTAAACACGAAGTGGAGCGAGGGGGCGTCAGGACGTGCGAACTCCTCCCAACTTTTGCTTCTGTAACCCTGGGTCGGTAGGCGGTGGTCGGCAAGGGTATGCAATGCCCACGCATTCACTTCCCCGCGGGGCTGGCTGCCGGCTGAGAACGCGTGGAAGCCCTTCGCGCGGCCCAGCTCATTCATGAGTGCCTCGGCCAGGATGGAGCGGGCGGAGTTGCCCGTGCAAACGAACAGGACGTTGTACCTTGATTCAGACATGCACACCTCAGCAGCAGGAGGACGAAGGACCTGCCTTCACGGCGATCTCGATGGGCTTACCGCGTGGCGATGGCGCGCAACATGCGGATGCGGCGCTGGAGCGCAGTGCGACGGTCACAGTCGGTGCGCAGCACACGGGTGAGGGGTCGGCGCTGCCGGCCTGGCTGAACACCGGAATGTTCGCCAGCGTGTGGAAATGCTCCCACGCAATTCCTTGTGGGTCGGTGATCCAGTGCTTTTCGCTCTTGGCGTAGCAGCAGGTGGTCTCGCCCTCATCGAGCAAGGCCATATCGGCCTCCTGAGCGGCCGCTTTCATTTCATCCAGTTCCTCGGCGTTGTCAGCCTGGAAGCCAAGGTGGTCAAGGCCCGGTTTACTGCCATGGGTCGAGATCGCAAAGTTCACCCGTGGGTCTTCAAGCATCCATTTGGCGTAGTCGCTCTCTACCCGTGATGGCTGCGCGGAAAACAGGCGTGAATAGAAAGCAATGCTCGCTTGCAGGTCTTGCACATGGAGGTGCACATGGAATCGCTTCATGGCGGTGAACTTCAGCAGTGGCAGGACGTGGACGTGGTGTCGAGGCAGGCCTCGGCGCCTTGGCAGCAGTTCTCAGTCAGGTAGGCCAGCACCCCGTTCATCCGCTTGAACTCGACGCGGTAAATCAGGTTGCGCCCGCTGCGTTCCTGGCTGATCAGTCCGGCGCTCATGAGTTCCTTGAGGTGAAACGAGAGCGTGGCGTTTGGCACGCCGAGGTATTCACTCATTTGCCCAGGCGTGGCGCCCTGCGTGCCAGCCACGACCAGTGAACGAAACACCTGCAGGCGGTTGGCCTGTGCCAGGGCGGCGAGTGCCTTTACAACTTCGTTATCTTCCATGGTTCTATTATTATGGAAATAATATGAACAGTTGATGACAGTCCACATCCCCACTCGGTTCAGTTCAAACGACTGGCCGGGGGGCTGCCCGGGGCGGGGCCAATTCAAACCGCATCAGCCAGAAGCCTTCCCTGGGGTGAGTGAAGCGATGCGCCCCAAGCCGTTCGTAGAACCCAGGGCCATCGGTGCCCAAGAACACTTCACTCTCCCCCAGGCGGCTCGCATCATCCAGCAGCGTTCTCACCAAGACTGAACCGACGCCTTGGCCTCGCCACTTCGGCGCCACCACCAGCCCGGCAAGCCAAGGCCACCCCACGCGCGGATTGGGGTCGTCGTAGTCGATCAGGTTGACCACGCCGACGAGCTCGCCAGCGGAAACCGCCACGCGGCACAGTGGCATTGAAGCGGCCGACGTGACCTGCGCCAAACGTTGCGCCAAGGTGTCGGGGCTAGCCTCTGGCACATCGGCCCAGAACTCGGCGTGGATCATCGACGCGGCTGTGGGCAGCAAGTGTGGCACGTCATGCAGGTGGAAGATGTTCACGGCGGTAGGTGAGTTTGATTCACCCAGCGGACTCTGATCTGCGGAGAGTGCTGTGTCGATAAAGACCAATCAATGCGCCTGCATCCTGCGCAGTGAAAGATCAGAGAGTTTCTGAACGGCCGCGCCCACCATCCAACAGGCCATGATGGCAAATGCCGTGACGCCCAATGCGGCAGCGGGGCCCTGAAGATCGAGTTTTTCCCAAAGCCCACTGATGGCGATGATGACCGCAAAGTGGCTCACGAAAGTGCTGTACGAAATATCGCTGAGGTATCGGATGGCCTTGGCGAAATTGGCGCGCGGGCTGGCCCATTCGATGTGAGAGAGCCCATAGAGGGCCATCGCGGTTGCCAGCGCCAAGAGTGGGCGTGGGCGAGGGTCAGCGACCCAGTCCAACAAGAGGAGTGCAACCGTGATCCATAGCCACTTTCCCGCAGCGGGGTGGTCGCGCGCCCAAATCACCAGCGCACCGAGCCCGTAGGCTGAGAGGTAGTAGATCGCCCAGATGTCAAGGATGCTGGCCTTACTGAAGATGTGTACCGAGGTCACTGTTGCACCAGCCACCAGAACGGGGGCATAGGTTTGTGCCAAGGGAACCTTGGCCCGCCTGGATATCTGAGTCAGCAAAACGAATGAGGCAAACAGCTGCAGGTCGATGGCCAGGTACCAAACCCCCGCGGATATGGCCTCTATGCCCAGAACATCCTGTAGGAAAAATAGATGCGCCAAGAACACGCCAGCTGAGGGCAAGGGAGAAAGCCAATCCTCATGGGCCAACTCATGCCCGATCCACCATGTGGCTGCCATCACGAGCAGGAGTGAGAGTGCCAGTTGAGGCGCCAAACGCAAGTAGCGCCGCCAGATCAGAGGCGCAAATCGTGGCCCCACTTGCTTGCCAAGAGATTGCGCCGCCAAGAAACCGCCGACCACCAGGAAGGGCTGAACCGCCAAACGACCATCTTCATGCAGCAGCTCAACGATGCGGGGCCACGCTTCGGCCAGCCAATCTGTCATCGGCGCGTATATGCAGAAGTGATGCAGGACGATGACCTGGGAAGCCAGAGCCTTGATGCTGTCGATGACCGCGGACCGATTCATTGAATGTATTGTCATCCTGACCTGCCCCCCTGACCTGCCCCCGCCAGCCACTCGTACGTAACAGCTTGATCGTCGTGTTTCCTATGGCTATTCGTGCGCCGCGACTCCGTTGAAGTGGCTGGGTGGCATCCGCGGGTCCCATGCGCTCAGTTGACGATGCCGCGCTCGCGTAGGGCGGCTATTTGCGCTTCCGTCAGCCCGATTTCCCGCAGCACCTCGCCGGTGTCCTGCCCGAGCGTGGGAGCGTTGCGACGATGACTGCCCGGCGTGGCCGAGAGCTTGGGGACGATGCCGGGCAAGGTCAAGGAGGATCCATCGTCCAGCTGCACATCCCGCAGCATTTCCCGGGCACGGTAGTGCGGATCCGATGCAATGTCGGCCACCGAGTAGATGCGGCCTGCCGGCACCGAAACGCTGTCGAGTGCCGCTAGGGCGTCGTTAACGCTGCGTTGCGCTGTCCAGGCGCTGATCACCTCATCAATCTCTGCAACACGCGCCACGCGGCCTGCGTTGTCTGCGAGGCTGGGGTCGTTGGCGAGGTCCTCACGGCCGATCAAGATCATCAGCCGGCGGAAGATGCTGTCGCCGTTGCCGGCAATCAAGGCGTAGGCACCGTCTTGGCAGCGGTAGGCGTTGCTGGGGGCGATGCCCGGCAATGCACTACCGGCTGCGCCGCGCACCGCGCCGAACGCGCTGTACTCGGGTAGCAGGCTCTCCATGCAGTTGAAGACCGCCTCGTACAACGCCACGTCGATGATTTGGCCGCGCCCGCTGGCGTGTCGATGCTGCAGCGCCAGCAGGATGCCGATGACGCCGTGAAGCGCGGCCAGGGTGTCACCGATGCTCACGCCCACTCTCACCGGTACGCGGCCGGGCTCGGCGGTGAGGTGGCGCAGCCCGCCCATCGCCTCGGCTACGACGCCGAAGCCCGGCCGATTACGGTAGGGCCCTGTCTGGCCGTAGCCGCTGATGCGCAGCACGATCAGCTTCGGGTTGGCGGCCAGCAGCTCATCGGGCCCGAGGTTCCAGCCTTCCATCGCGCCGGGGCGGAAGTTCTCGACAAGAACATCGGCCTCGAGGGCCAGCTTGCGGACCACGTCCTGGCCTTCAGGCGTTCTCAGGTCCAGCGCCAGTGAACGCTTGTTGCTGGATTGCACCTGCCACCACACCGAAGTTCCGTTCTTCAGCAGACGCCACTTGCGCAAAGGATCGCCCGTGCCGGGGGGTTCGATCTTTATGACCTCTGCGCCGAAGTCGGCCAGCGTCTTCGCGGCGAACGGGCCAGCGATCAGCTGGCCGAGCTCCAGCACTTTCAGGCCTGCCAGAGCGGCGGGCGTTGGGGTGGCACTGTCGTCGGCGGTGGATTCGGAACGCATGGTGCCAGTGTCTGGCCGCCAGGCTCGAGTGACTATTTCAATTTGGTGCGGCCAGACTTAGCAGTCTGCGAAGTCGGGAGAAGGAAATCCCTTAGAGCAACCACGGTCGCGTCCGCATCCGGCCGGATCGCCACCTGGAGTTGGCGTACCGCCCAAGCGTCTGCCAGCGGGCGCCACTGCAACTTCATCGCGCGAGCAATGGGCAGAGCCGCACCCTTGGGCAGCGCTGCAATGCCCAGGCCCGAGGCCACCATGTGACCGACGGCGTCGAAACTGCGGAGGCTTGTTTTTGAAAACGCAGATTTTTTGTCATCCGCGTGCTGCTCACTGCCCGAATGCTGGCTGGACTGCTTCATCG
>JBEAWD010000269.1:0-4384 GCA_041160585.1 Pseudomonadota bacterium
GGTCCCGTGCGTGATGGGCCTGCAGTTCGCTGCCGCTGAGCATGATGGCCAGGGCCGCTTCGGCACCCACCAGCCTGGGCAGGCGCTGCGTGCCGCCGGCCCCGGGGATCAGGCCGAGCCTGATCTCGGGCAGACCCAGTCGGGCCTCGGCACTGGCCACCCTCAGATGACAGGCCAGTGCCAATTCGAGACCGGCGCCCAGGACATGGCCATGCAGCGCCGCCACCACCGGCTTGGAGGCCGATTCCACGAGCAGGGTCAGCGCGTGCGGATCCGATCCGGGTTGATCAAACCCGTGGATATCGGCGCCCGCGCTGAAGCCGCGCCCGTGGCCCGCCAGGACGATGGCGCGAACGGCCGGGTCGCCCAGACCATCCTGCAAGGCCTGCGACAGCGCTGCCGCCAGGGCGCCCGACAAGGCATTGACCGGCGGACGGTTCAGAAGCAGGACTGCAACGGCTCCGTGCGCCTGCCGTTCAATTCCCTGCATGGCGGCCGTGGCGGTTGCGGATGTCAGGTGGCAAGCGGCGGTGCCACGGGCCGGTTCTTCGGGCCCGCCAGGTCCGACACCCGGCGCAGATGGTGATCGACATTACCCAGTTGGGCATCCAGGACCATCAGCCGCTTGAACGCATGGCCCACGGCGATCTCGTCGGACATCCCCATCCCACCGTGCAGCTGCACGGCTTGCTGTGACACCCAGCGCCCACCCTTGCCCAGCTGAACCTTCAGGGCGGAGAGCGCACGCGGGGCATCCGGGTGCCCCTCGGCCAGTCGGATGGTAGCCAGCATCAACAGGGACCGCGTCTTCTCCACCTCCATGAACATGTCGACCATGCGATGACGCAGGGCTTGGAAGCGGGCCACAGGCTGACCGAACTGTTGGCGTTGGCCGGTGTACGAAACCGTCAACTCCAGCAGCAGGTCCATCAGTCCAACGGCCTCGGCTCCCATCGCGGCCAGGTATTGGTCCGCGGCCCGCTTCAGCAGGGCCGCCCCCTGGCCTGGCTCGCCGATGAGCGAATCAGGACCAACCGCGACGCTCTGAAGATGTACATCGGCCGCGCCCACGCTATCGACGGTGGGAATGCGGCCCCGGTGAACGCCCGGCGCATCGGTCTCAACCCAGAACAGGCTCAGCCCTTGCGGTGAGTGCGCCGACACGATCAGGGCCTGTGCGCGATCGCCGGTGATCACGCAGGGCTTGTGACCCTCCAGGATCCACCCATCTGCAACGCGTCGGGCCTGCGTGCTGGCCGTTTCCAGGCTGAAGCGGTGCTGGGGCTCCGAGTGGGCCACGGCGGGCCGCCGTTCACCCGACATCAAGCTGGCCAGGCGGCTCGCCCGGTGCGGGCCACGGTCTCCCATGCGAAGCATGCTGCCGGCCCACACCACCGATTCCACATACCCAGCCGCCACCAGCCCGCGCCCCATCTCCTGGACGAGCAACATGGTGTCGATCGGGCCGCCCTCCAGGCCACCGTCGTCCGCTGCAAATGGCAGCTGCAGCCACCCCATGTCAGCGAAGACGGGCCACAGTCGGTCACCCAGGGATGGGCTGCCCTGTTGTTGGGCTTGCCTCCACGCATCGAAGGAACAGCGTTCAGCGACAAACCGCCGAGCGCTGTCCTTCAACAGCCGTTGTTCATCGGAGAGATCAAAGTCCACCGCTGGGGGTGCCGGTCAGAACCTGTACTCGACCCGTACCCCAACCGTGCGCGGATCCAGGAGCCGCGCATTGCGGTAGCTTCCCACCAAGGCATCCTCGATGATGATGTTGGTGATGTTGTTGGAGTTGCTCGCGTTCTTGACGAAGCTCCTGATGTGGATGTTCCCTTTCGGATTGGTGAAGCCGAGTTGCAGATTGGTGATGGACCATGACTGGATCAAGTCGGTGGGCGTGTTGAACTCGCGGGCGTAGTAGCTGTCCTGCCACACGTGGTCCATTCGGGCCGTCGTGGTCCACCCCGTGTTCATGAAGGGGGTGGTGTACTGGGCGCCCAGTTTGACCTTGGTCCTCGGCGAATGAGGGAGTTGCCTGCCGGCCAGGTTCACCAGGACCAGGGGAGTCCGTGTGGTCAGGCTCTGGGCTGGGTTGGCCGCGTCGGAGGTGAGGAACTCACCGATCTTCGTATTAAGAAACGAAACGTTCGCATCCAGCAACCAGGCCCGCGTGGGCGCAAACAGCAGTTCCGCCTCGGCTCCCGAGATCTTGGCGTCGGCGTTGGCGGTGATGGCCGCAGCCGAGATCCGCTGAGCCAGCTGCATGTCCTTGTAGTCGTTGCGGAACACCGAGAAATTGGCCCGAAGCTTTCCGTTGAGCAGTTCGGACTTGATGCCGGCTTCGTATGAGGTGACAGTTTCAGGATCGAATGTGGGCCGGGTCGCGCTGCTGGTGTTGAAGCCGCCGCCCTTGTAGCCCGTTGCAATACTCGCGTAGTACATCAAGTCCTTGCGCGGGGTGTAGTCGATCGAAGCGCGTCCCGTCCACCAACTCCAGTCGAGCTTGGGTTTCTCGGTGAACGGAACGGTATTGGTGAGAATGATGGAGCGGGAGTTCGTCGTGCGCTCCTCCTTCGTCCACCGAGCACCCAGCGTGGCCCGCAACCTATCGGAGAGCTTCCACTGCCCCTCGCCAAACCAGGCGTGCGCCTTGGTGGTGGATTTGAGGGTTTCCGTGTTGACATACCACGTCTCCGGCGGTCTGCCCTGAACCTTCTGGATCAGTTCGAAGAAGGGGTGCCAGGTGAAGAAACCGCCGCCGCCCTCACTCTGCAGGGCAAACAAGCCGGTGGTGTAGCTGAATGGGCCCGTCGCCTTGGAGGCGAAGCGGACCTCATGCGTCGAGGTTTTTTCTCGTGAAGTGAAACTGTCGGTGGTGATCAGTCGATCCGTAGTGACCGTCAGGTCTCGCCCCGCGTTGTAGGTGATGGGCTTGCTGAATCTGAAGGGCAGGGCCGAGTTGTCCCAGTCCGTGTTCTGCTCGCTGCTGGAATTCGAGAAGCCCCCCACATAGGTCAAGGTGCCCGATTTCAGTTCATGCGCCAATTCCATGGTGGCGGCGTTCTGCTGAAGCTTGAACGTGGCGTCGAAGTCCGCGGCCACCGCGCGCAAGTTTTGCGGATTCGGTGCGCCGGCATAGATGTTGCTGCCTGCCGGAACAAAACCGAGGCTGGTCAAGGGTCCGGCCAAGGAGCGGAAGAGGGTGGCGTTGTAGTCGGGGGAGTCGAATCCGAGCTCGTTGGGGCTGCAGCCCAAGACCGGCGAAGCCTTGCACAGCCGCTTGCTCTCTCGTGTTCTCGAACTGTCCTCGCGGTAGCTGCTCAACACAACATTCAACTCGGTTCGATCCCCGATGAAGATCCGGGTGGAGCTGCGCAAGCTGTACTGGTCGCGTCCGTCGATGGCGTTCCCGGTGAACTCGTTCTGGGTAAATCCGTCACGCTTGAGAACGTAGCCGGAAAAACGCTGGCGGACGTTGTCGCTCACCGGGATGTTGAGCATGCCCTCGGTTCGCCGGTGGTTGAAGTTCCCGACCTCCACCGAGATCCTGCCCTCCTGGTTGGCTGTCGGCCGCTTGGTGAAAATGGCCAGCGCACCGCCCGTGGTGTTTCGTCCGAACAGCGTTCCTTGCGGACCGCGCAAGACTTCGATCCGCTCCAAGTCGTACAGCTCATTTTGCGGATAGACCGGTATCGGCGCACCGTTGAGGGCCACGCCCACGCCGTTGTCGCCACCCAGCGAGTTGTTGCCGATGCCACGGATCGTGAAGCGGTCGTTGCCGGTCAGCACCGCGTTCGGTATGGAGAACTGGAGGTCGATCGCTCCAGTGATCTTGGCGCGATCAAGCGTATCGGCATTGAATGCCGAAACTGCGATGGGTACCGTTTGAGCGGTCTCCAGGCGCTTGCGGGAAGAGACGACCACTTCCTCCAGCGGAGCTTGCTCCGTGCTGGCAGGACTGCTGCTGCCGGTTGGCCTGGGGGCAGTTTGCCCCTGCGAAAGCGCAGACATTGAAAAGGTCAATGTGGCGATGGCTGCAGAAACCTGGGTGAGGTGTTGCAAGTCAAGGCGTTTCATCGTCGTCTCCTCGATTAGGTGGAATTCGCCTGAATGATCCCGAGCATCCGTGAGATGCTCGTGACCCGTGTTAAACAAAACGTCAATAAGGCTATGGCTGATGGTTGGGGGTGTCAATAGCTATTTGCCTGATCGTCAATAAGAGGTCCATGGTGCGGACCGGATCAAGGGCAAACCCTGTAGACGCGCGCACCTCGCTAATCTACAAACCGTCAATAGTGAGTTTGCTGAACGCCGCCACCGCTGCTTTGTCAGCGTTCTGGTTCAGGCCATCCTTGATGAAATTTTGTGAAGAAATCCATGA
>JBEAWD010000308.1:0-3512 GCA_041160585.1 Pseudomonadota bacterium
GGCGCTTGGGTGCGGGGTAGAGGTGTTGCTTGGCGCCGAGGTTGGCGGCAGGGGCATAGCGGTCCACGAGCACCTGGTAGGTGACGGCGCCGTTGCGCCAGTCGTCTTCGCGCGCTTCGAAGCGGCCTTCCAGATGGGTGTCGTAGCGGTTGGCAGGGGAGATTGGCGTCATGGAGGTTCAGCGCACGCGCTTGTAGACGGAGTAGCCTTTTGCAGCGTCGGGCACCACAGGGGCGAGCACCCGAACGCCCCAGGGCGGCAGGGTGACGGTGATGTAGCCCGCTCCCACCTTGATGGGGTCGGACGGCGCCAGCACATCCTTCAGCGGCGCGTCGTCCATCAGCAGGCCGTTGCGCAGCGCCACGGTTTCGGTGACGGCTTGATCGCTGGCGTTGGCCAGCACGATAACGGTGTCGGCCACGCGGTCGGTGTGGCGTTCGAAGGCGAGCAGGTGTTCGGTGGCCATCAGCCGGAAGTCGCCCACGCGCAGGGCGCGGTGCTGTTGGCGCACGCGGGTGAGGGCGCGGGTCCACTGCAGTTCGGGGTGATCGTCACGCACGAGATCCCACCGCATGGGCCCGCGCTGGGCCGGGTCCCATCCCCCGGTCATGCCCACTTCGCTGCCGTAGTACAGATTGGGTGAGCCGGGCAGCGTGAATTGCAGAACCTGCGCGAGCTTGCGGCGGCCCTCGTGTGGAATCTCGGTGGCCACGCGCTGCACGTCGTGGTTGTCCAGCAGCACCCAGCTCTTGAGCAGGGGCTCGATGCCGACATCGGCGATGGTGCTTTCGATGAGCCGGCCGGCGTGCGCGGGGCGGATGTCGCCGGCCACCAACTTCAGCAGCAGGGTGCGCCAGTGGAAGTTCATCACCGCATCCATGGCGGGCATCCAACCCACGGGGTGGTTCACGATCTCCCCCACCACGAGCGAGCCGGGCTTCTCCGCATGGGCGGCGCGCGTGAGTTCGGACAAGTACTGGTGCCCCAGTTCATAGGCCGTGTCCAGGCGCCAGCCGTCGGCCCCGTCGCGCAGGTAGCCCCGTACCACCGAGTCACGCGACAACCAGAGATGGTCGCGAACGGCGCGATGCTCGAGGTTGAGCTCCGGCAGGTTCTGCACGTCTTTCCAGGTGCGTGCGCCGCCGGCGTATTGAGGGCCGAACACGAACCAGCGCGCTGCTTCCGACTGGGGGTTCTGCTGGGCCTCGATGAAGCGGGGCGCCTTTCGGCCCATGTGGTTGAACACGCCATCCAGGACCAGTTTCATGCCGCGACCCTTCAGGTCGCGTGCCAGGGCCTTGAGGTCTTCGCGCGTGCCGAACTCGGGCGAGATGGCCTTGAAGTCCAGCGAGTCGTACTTATGGTTGGTGTAGCCCAGATGGATGGGGTTGAGGTAGACCACCTGGGCGCCCAGACGCTGGATGTGGTCCAGCCGCGTGCGCAGGCTTTGCAGGTCGCCGCCCCAGAAGTCGATCTCGTGGCTCCACACCTGCGCCTGTTCCACGAAGTGCCCTGCCTTGGGCTGTTCGTCCCAGGTGCGCAGGGTCTTGGGTGGCGCGTAGAGATGCCGCTTGGCCTCGAGCTGGGTGCTGGGTGCGTAGCGATCGACCAGCACCTGGTAGACGATGGCGCCGTTGCGCCAGTCCTGTTCTCGCAGGGTGTAGCGGTCGGCCGATGCGGCGGCGGCTGGTGCGCACAGGCCCGAGGTGGAGAACGCGAGCCAGGCGGCAAGCGAGGACCACACGGCCCTGCGGAGGTTGGCCTTCATGGGCATGTGCGGCGAAGCCGCCTAGGCGGCGGCTGAGAGTGAGGGCGGTTCGTCCAACCGGCGCAAGGCGCGGCCTGATTCGTCGAAGGCATAGGTGAGGGCGGGGTTGACCTGCAGGCGCAGGCCTTGCCCGCCGTGCACGCGCACGAGCCCGTCGAGCTGCACGGTGGCCGGTGCGTCCTGGCCGGGCAGGGCGCAATAGGCCACGGTGGAGCCGCCCAGGGCTTCCACGAAGGTGACTTCGGCGGGGATGAGGTTGTCGCGGGCATCGGCCGGCGCCACGCTCAAGTGTTCAGGGCGCACGCCCAGCGTGAGGCGCTGCCCGGCTGGTGTGGAAGAGCCGTCGATGGCGCAGCGGATGAGGGAACCGTCGGCCAGGCGCACGGTGAGGTGCTGCGCGCTGCCATCGACGGCCACTGCCGGCAGGAAGTTCATCTGGGGTGAACCGATGAAGCCGGCCACGAATTGGTTACAGGGGTGGAAGTAGAGCTCCATGGGCGCACCCACCTGTTCCACTTTGCCCGCCGAGAGCACAACGATGCGGTCGGCCAGGGTCATGGCCTCCACCTGGTCGTGCGTGACGTAGACCATGGTGGTCTTCAATTGCTCGTGCAGCTTGGCGAATTCATAGCGCATCTGCACGCGCAGCGCCGTGTCCAGGTTGGAAAGCGGCTCATCGAACAGGAACACCGCGGGCTGGCGCACGATGGCGCGGCCGATGGCCACGCGCTGGCGCTGGCCACCCGAGAGATCTTTCGGCTTGCGGTCCAACAGGTGTTCGATGTGCAGGATGCGCGCGGCGTGGCGCACCGCCGACTCGATTTCGGCCTTGGGCACCTTGGCCAACTGCAGCCCGAAGGCCATGTTGTCGAACAGGTCCATGTGCGGGTAGAGCGCGTAGCTCTGGAACACCATGGCGACGCCCCGCTCGGAAGGTGTGGCCTCGTTCATGCGTTGACCGCCGATGAAGAGGTCGCCACCGGTAATCTCTTCCAGGCCCGCGATGCTGCGCAGCAGGGTGCTTTTGCCGCAGCCCGAGGGGCCGACGAACACCATGAATTCGCCGTCGCGGATCTCCAGGTTGATGCCGTGCAGGATGCGCGTGGTGCCGTAGGCCTTCTCGACATTGACGAGTTTCACATCCGCCACGGTGCGGTCTCCCAGCGTTGGTTTGCGATCTCTGGACTTGATTTTCTAGGAAATTTACATGACTACGCATTCGGGATGACATGGATGTAACCCGATTGATTCGATGAAACTCATTTGTAATCAATGATTTAGGTTAAATTCGGGTTAACCCGATGTAGTAAAACTACAGAAATTGACGACCCGTGGGCACAATTCGGGGGTGCCGAAACAGGGCTTCACCAGGCCCGCATACCTGACCATTTCAAGATGCTCAAGACCCTGCGCGAGACTCTGGCCTCCTGGGCTTCCGATTCCGCACCCCACGCCGTGCCCCCCGTGGTACCCCAGGCGGTATCGGAATGGGCCCCCCATTCCACGTCCGATCCGGCAGTACCTCTTCAAGCCCCATCCACCATGACGACTGCCATGACTGCTCAAACTCTCGATTCGACACGGTTGAATGCGGCCGTGGCCAGCGCGCAGGCGCGTGCCCGTGCCGAAGGGGTGGCGCTCTCGCCTGCGGCCGTGCTGCGTGCCGTGACGCAGGCCTGCCGAGGCCCGTTGGAGGAACGCTGGGCGCGCACGCAGGAAGAAGATGTGCAGCGGCTCGAATCGC
>JBEAWD010000044.1:0-2721 GCA_041160585.1 Pseudomonadota bacterium
GTGCGGCATCGCACCCGTGATAATCCTCGCTTCATCATACAAAACCACACGATGGACCCCAACGCCTCCACCCACGTTCCCCCCTTGAGGGCGGCCGATGTGCTGGCCCTTCAGGATCGCCTGCTGGCCGATGCGACCTGGCCGGGTGCGGCGCCGCCCCCGCAGGCCGGCGCGCAGGCCGGGCTCGATCTGTGGCACTGGGTCACCACCAACCACCGCTTCAACAGCCTCCTGTGGGCCGAGGAGGACCTGGCGCGGCGCACCCAGGTGGCCGATGCCGACATTGCAGCCAACAAGCGGGCCATCGACCGCTACAACCAGGCACGCAACGACGCCACTGAACGCGTGGACGAATGGCTGTTGCAGGCCTTGGGACTGGTCGACGCCGAATCGGCGCGCACCGATGCACCGCGTTCACTGGCCCCTGCGGGTGCTCGGCTGAACAGCGAGACAGCCGGCAGCATGGTGGATCGCCTGTCGATCATGGCGCTCAAGGTGCACGCCATGCGCCAGCAGACCCATCGCCGCGATGTGGACGATGCGCATCGTGCGGCCAGCCAGATCAAGCTTCAACGCTTGGAGGAGCAGCGCCGTGACCTGGCCGGCTGCCTGGACACCCTCTTGGCCGATGCGGCCGCGGGCCGCGCCTACTTCAAGGTGTACCGGCAGTTCAAGATGTACAACGACCCGCGCTTCAATCCGGTGCTGGTGGCCGAAGCCGCGGCGCGGTGAAGCTGCTCATCGTCAAGACCTCAAGCATGGGCGACGTGGTGCACGCCCTGCCGATGGCCAGTGACATTCGCAGGCTGTGCCCGGATGCACAGATCGACTGGTTGGTCGAGCCAGCCTTTGCAGCCCTGCCGGCGATGCACCGTGATGTGTCGCAGGTCCACCGGCTGGCGTGGCGCAAGTGGCGGCGCCAGCTGTTCAAGCGCGAGACCTGGCAGGCCATGGGTGAATTGGTCGACACCTTGCGCAGTGCGCACTATGACCTCGTGATCGACGCGCAGGGACTGCTCAAGAGCGCCTGGTGGGCTCGACGCAGCCGCGCACCCGTGGCGGGTTATGACCGCCACAGCATCCGCGAACCCCTGGCCAGCCTGCTCTACACGCAGCGCCACGAAGTGGCCTATTCCCTGCATGCGATCGAACGTTGCCGCTTGTTGGCCGCCGCCGCCTTGCGGGTTCCCATGCCCACACTGCCGGCGCCGGACTTCGGGCTGCAGCAAGTGCGGCGCTATGGGCATACCGGTCTTCCTGCACGGTACGCTGTGCTGATTCCCAACGCCAGCCGCCCCGAAAAGCATTGGCCCGAAGCGCATTGGCAAGGCTTGGGCCGTCACCTGCATTCTCAAGGGTTGACCCCGGTGGTGTTGTGGGGCAGCCCAGCGGAAGAGGCCATGGCCACGCGCATCGCACAAGCCTGCCAGGGATGGGTGCCACCCTTTCTGACGGTCCAGGAGGCCACGGGGCTGTTGGCCGGCGCACAGCTGGTCGTGGGCTTGGATACCGGCTTTTCGCATGTGGCAGCGGCCCTGGGCAAGCCGGTGGTGGGCATCTACTGCGACCACGAACCGGGCCTCACAGGCATCACGGGTTCCGCACCAGGGGCCTCCTTGGGCGGAAAGGGCCAACAGCCTGCATTCGGCGAGGTGTTGGCTGCCGTTGAGCGTGTGGCTCAGGCGGCCGGTCTGTGAAACGCTACTGCTCTTCGATGCGCTGCGGCGGGTAGCTGTCCCAGTTCAGGCACCCCGGGCATTGCCAGAAGTAGCGCTGCGCTTCGAAGCCGCAGGCCGCGCAGCGGTAGCGCTGAAGGGGTTTGGCGCTGCGATCCAGGGCCTGTTGCACGGGTGCCAGGCCGTGTTCCAACCATTGGCCAGGCGGCAGCCGCAGTACGGCAGCCGCCGCCGACAAGCTGGGCTGGCGCGCCAAGTGCGCCTGCAGGCCTGCAGCTGCATCTTCGGGTGCCAGCGCGCCGATGGCCTGCAGCACCACGAGACTCCCTTGCGCCTCGTAGGCCTGGCGCAGCAGGTGCAGGGCTTGTTCCCGCAGGGCATGGGTCTGATCCACCGCCGTACCAATCGAGCCAGTGGCCTGGCCTTCATCCGGTGCGCTCGCCAGCTGCACGATTTCGTCGGCCACCAAGGCCAGGGGTGAATGCGGCAGTTTCAGCAGCGCTGCCCAGGTGTGTAGTGATTCGCGGCACTGGCCATGGCGCAGCTGCCACTGCCCCATCATCACAATGGGGCGTGCAGCCTGGGGGGCCGTGGCGTGTGCCTGCTGCAGCAGCGCCCAGGCCTGCTGCGTCGACAAACCCACTTGCGCCTGCTCGCACAGGTGATGGGCCATGCGCGCTGCATACGACCCTGCGCCTGCCGCTTCGAGCTTGGCGGCCATCTCATGCGCCTGCGCCCATTCGCGCGATCGCTCGTAAAGGTCCAGCAGCGCGCGCCGCGCCTCGGTGGAAAACGCACTGTCCTCCAGCGCACGGTACGACGCCTCGGCCCGGTCGAAAAGGCCTGCCTTGGCATAGTCCTGTGCCAGGGCGTGCTGGGCGCGGTCGCGGTCGGTACGGTTGAGGTCCGCACGGGACAGCAGGTGCTGGTGGACCCGCACCGATCGTTCGAACTCGCCGCGGCGGCGAAACAGGTTGCCCAGGGCGAAGTGCAGCTCGGTGGTGTCGGGGTCGTTCTGCACGGCCTCGATGAAGGCGTCGATGGC
>JBEAWD010000055.1:0-3803 GCA_041160585.1 Pseudomonadota bacterium
CCTTGCGCGTTTCCTCCGGCTCGAAGTGCTCGTTGGTGAAGGCCTGCAGCCATTCGCACAGTTCAGGCGCCAGCGGCAAGCTCTCCACCTGTTCGCCCGCGAACAGCCGCCGATCCGCCTCGATGTAGGACACGCTCGCGGCGGTCACCTCACGCATCGAGTCATCGTCATCGGCCGGCCGGTAGGATACGAACCAACACGGGTTACCCGAGGTCAGGTTCAGGAAGTAGCCCTTGCACTCGTCGGTGAACAACTCGAGCGCGAAACCCGGATAAAGCCAGCGCGACACACGGCCGTCATCGTAGACCTTGCGCACCTCGGTGCCAAAGGCTGGCTCGTGCGGCACCACCTCCAGCACACGGAAGGCCCAGTCTTGCCAGGCATTGGGCTGCGCCGTACGCTCCAACACAACGGCCACGTCAATGCGTGGCCGTGGGTTGCCGGGGGCACGGATAGCCCCCGAAGGTGCGCTGCAATCGCTCAAGTCGGTATGACCGTGGACAAGGGCAGCGCGCCTGCCGTTCAGGACTTCTTCGGTGCTGCGGCCGCGGGTGCCGCAGGTGCTGGGGCAGCGGGCTTGGCAGGTGCTGCAGCTGCTGTTGCCGTTGCCGGTGCAGCTGCTGCCGGCGGCGTGTACACGAAGGGGCCCGGGTCGGCGCACGGCGGCGTCGGCGTGGGGTTGACGGGCTTGCCCGCCTTCTTCTGGGCTGCAGCGTACTTGGCAGCCACATCGTTCATCGACAGGCACAACTTGTAGTCGGCCACTTTGTTGCCATGCGCCGTCTTGGCCGCAGCCTCGGCGGCCTTGGCCTTGGCTTCTTCGCTCGGTGGGGGCAGCTTGGCCGCGGCAGTGGCGGCCACCGAAGCCGCGCCCAGGGCCAGCAGCGTGCGAATGAATGTCGAGGTCTTCATGGTGTGTTGCTCCTCAATCCGTACTCGATGGGTCAGGCGCTGGGCTTGGCCGCGGCTTGGCCACCCGCTTCAGGCGGTGTGCGCTGCGCGGGGATCTTGCCGGCCTTGATGTCGTCGTACCAGAGCTCGTGGTGTTCCTTGGCCCAGGCTTCGTCCACATAGCCGGTGCGCATGGCCTTGAAGGCGCCGTCCATGCCCAGCGTACCGATGTAGATGTGACCAGCGAACATGGCCATCATCAGCACGGTGGCCACGGCGTGCACCATGTGGGCCACCTGCATGTCGGTGCGCAGGTATTCCAAGCCCGGGATCACCTTGTCCAGCCACAGGCCCGATACCACCACGATGGCGCCCAGGAAGAACACGCCCGCCCAGAACACCAGCTTCTCGGCGGCGTTGAAACGGTGCGATGGCACCTCGTTGCCGCTGAGCAGACCACCGCCCTTGAGCAGCCAGTTCAGGTCGCCCTTGGCCGGCCAGTTGTCCTTCAGGAAGGTGCAGAACACGATGACCAGGGACACCGCGAACAGCGGGCCCGCGAAGTTGTGCGCGTTCTTCAGCAGGTAGGTCAACCAGCCGAAAAGTGTGCTGCCGATGATGGGCAGCAGGAAGTACTTGCCCCAGGCCATCACGATGCCCGACACCGACAGGACCACGAACGTGATCGCATTGGTCCAGTGCGCGGCGCGCTCAAAAGGCGTGAAGCGCTCGATCACCCGCCCGGTGTCGGTGCTGTGACCGCCCAGCTTGCCCACGCGCCAGTAGAACAGCGCGATGGCCAGGCCCACGATGAACAGCAGGGAACCGCCGTAGGGGATGATGAACTTGTTGCGCACCTGGCGCCAGGCTTCACCGGCGTTGGTGTAGTCCGAGCCTGGGTACTGGGTGAACTTCTGCACCAACACGCCCATTTCCTGGCCGGGCAGCGAAGTCGTGCCAGGCTGGGTGCCGGAGTCGTGTACACCGCGCCAGAAGGGTGCGTTGTTGCCCGGTTGGCTGGTGGCGCGCTGCGCCGTGTTTTCGTCGGCCTTGGGCTCGGCCGGGGCCACGAAGCCTGCCGGCGGACCGTTCTTTTCGGGTGCTGCCGGCGCGGCAGCAGCCTGCGCCCAGACATTGCCCGCAGCCACGGCACACAGCACCGCACCTGCCAGCCATGCCTTTGCACCGGCCCAGGAGGAAGACAAGCGTGTCATCACCACTCCATCAAATTGGTCGGGGCCCGCGTGCAGCCTCATCACGCCAGGCGATGAAGCCGCGGCGAGCCCCGGAACAGGTCATCAACGACCGTACTCGTTTTGACCCTTGTTGCGCTCGCGCATCTGGCCTTCCCAGCTCTCCTTGTCGCCGGCCTTCCAGCCAGCGGCCGAGTAGCCGGGAACCGTGGAACCGCTGTAGGCGGTGGCATCTACCTTGCGCGCAGTGGCGGTCTGCGGCTTTTCAGTGCAGCCCGCCACCATGAGCGCCGTGCCGATGCCCACGGCCAGGGACACGATCACGCCGGGCTTCATGCCTTGCTCCCTTCGGCGGGCTTGCCACCGGTGGGTTTGCCGTAGGCCGTACCCCAGCCCCACACTTCCGAGCCCTTGCCGCGCTGCAGCACGCGGGTGCGGAAGATGTCGGCCACGACGTCGCCGTCGCCGCCCAGGAGCGCCTTGGTCGAGCACATCTCAGCGCAGACGGGCAGCTTGCCTTCCGCCAGGCGGTTGCGGCCGTACTTCTCGTTCTCGGCCGCTGAACCGTTGGCCTCAGGACCACCCGCGCAGAAGGTGCACTTGTCCATCTTGCCGCGCAGGCCGAAGGTGCCGTTACCCGGGAACTGCGGTGCGCCGAAGGGGCAGGCGTAGGAGCAGTAGCCGCAGCCGATGCACACGTCCTTGTCGTGCAGCACCACGCCGTCGTCGGTGCGGTAGAAGCAGTCCACCGGGCACACGGCCATGCAGGGTGCATCGCTGCAGTGCATGCAGGCCACCGAGATGCTGCGCTCCTGACCGACGATGCCGTCGTTGAGCGTGACCACCCTGCGGCGGTTCACGCCCCAGGGAACGTCATGCTCGGCCTTGCAGGCGGTGACGCAACCGTTGCACTCGATGCAGCGATCGGCGTCGCATATGAATTTCATTCGTGCCATGTTGTGACTCCGAATCCCTTACTTCAAGCGACCCGCTCGACTTGGCAGACCGTGGTCTTGGTTTCCTGCATCATGGTGATGATGTCGTAACCATAGGTGGTGCCGGTGTTGACGGCCTCACCCCGCACGATCGGCGCCGCGCCGGCCGGGTAGAACTTCTTCATGTCGACACCCTGCCAGGTGCCGGCGAAGTGGTAGGGCATGAACGTGGTCGTCTTGTCCACCCGCTCGGTCACGAGCGCACGCACCTTGAGCTTGGCGCCGGTAGGCATGGTCACCCACACCCATTCGCCGTTGCGGATGCCGCGATCGTTGGCCGCTGCCGGATTGATCTCGATGAACATGTCCTGCTGCAGTTCGGCGAGGTAGCGGTTGGAACGCGTCTCGTCGCCACCACCCTCGTACTCGACCAGGCGGCCAGAGGTGAGGATGAGCGGGAACTGCTTGCCGATCTCCTTGTTCTTGTCCTGCACGCTCTTGTACAGGATCGGCAGGCGCCAGCGGTGGCCCTGGTCGGCATGGGTGGGGTACTTCTCCACCAGTTCCGGCCTCGTCGAGTACAGGGGCTCGCGATGCTGCGGAATGCCGTCGGGGAAGTTCCACACGATGGCACGTGCCTTGGCGTTGCCGAACACATGGACCCCATGGTTCTTCATCGCCACGCGCACGATGCCGCCGGACAGGTCGGTCTTCCAGTTCTTGCCTTCGGCCTTCTTCTTCTCATCGTCGGTGAGCTCATCCCACCAGCCGAGCTTCTTCATCA
>JBEAWD010000099.1:0-21871 GCA_041160585.1 Pseudomonadota bacterium
GTGGGAAAGCCATCCCGATGTGGGCTGGGTCTGGTACCCGATGGCGGTGCGGCCCGGCTGGGAGCCTTTTCGCGACGGTCGCTGGGTCTGGGTGCGGCCTTGGGGCTGGACCTGGGTGGACGACGCGCCCTGGGGATTCGCGCCTTCGCACTACGGCCGGTGGCTGCAGTGGGACAACCGCTGGGTTTGGTCACCGGGCACGGTGCGCAACCGGGTGGTGCCGCCCAGGGGTATGCCGGTCATTCCGCCGGTGGGTGCCTTGCCGCCGCCGCGCCCACGCGATGAACTTCCTCCCGGCCAATGGCCCGGTGACCACGAGAACCGCAGCGTGCGCACGCCACGCGTGGATCCTTGGAACCCCGGCCCGGGGCGGCCTGCTCCTCCTTCGGGTGGGGTGATCGTGCCCAGCGGGGGCGAAGACCGTTCGGCCCGCCCGGATCGCCGTCACGGCTTTGATCGCGCGCAGGATCGGCCGCAGGAACACCGACCCTTGGAGCGTCCGCTTGACCGGCCGGATCCAAATCGGGTGAAACAGCCCGTCGAGCGCGAACGCAGCGACAAGCCCGATAAGCCCGATCGCCCCGATCGCCCGCGCCAGCTGGCGCAGTAGCCGCCTCTAAGTGCCCGGCGTGGTCAGCGGATCAAGGCCTGCCCATCAGGCGCAAGAGCTCCGGCCACACGTTGTCCAACATCAGGGGGTGGGCGGCCTCTCGGGGGTGAATCCGGTCAGGCTGAAACAGTTCGTCGGCCTTGGGGCCGTCCGCGACTCCCTTGAGCAGGAAGGGAACCACGGCGGCCTTGGTCGCCTGGGCCACCTCGGTGAAGACACCGGCAAATGCATCGGTGTAGGCCTTCCCATAGTTCGGGGGCACTTGCATGCCCAAGAGCAGCACCCGGGCACCGCTGCCTTGCGCGCTGCGCACCATGGCCATCAGGTTGTCGCGAGTACTGGCGATCGGCAGGCCGCGCAGTGCATCGTTGCCTCCCAACTCGATCACAACATGGCTGGGCTTGTGCAGTTGCAGAAGCGTCTGCAGGCGTGAGCGCCCGCCCGCGGTGGTGTCTCCACTGATGCTGGCGTTGACCACCCTGGCGCCGCGGCCTTGCTTGTCCAATCGTTGCTGCAGCAGGGCGACCCAACCCGTGCCCCGAGCGATCCCGTATTCAGCCGACAGGCTGTCGCCCACCACCAGGATCACCGGCGGAGCCGCCGCAATTCCCGGGGCCGCCAATGCCGCAAGGATCAGGCTACAGTGCCTCATCCAAGTGCGGCGGCTGAGGTAATCGGCTGCAACGGAACGGCCAGACATGACAGATGCCTTGATGGTGGTGGAGCACGTGTGCAAACGCGTGCGGGACGCTGATGGTGACCTCACCATTCTCGATGACGTGGGTTTCATTCTTCCCCCGCAGCAGACCGTGGCGATTGTGGGGGCCTCGGGGTCGGGCAAGAGCACCTTGCTGTCGATTCTCGCGGGGCTCGATACCCCCAGCAGCGGTCGGGTTCTGCTGGAGGGTCAAAACCTCTTCGACCTGAATGAAGACCAACGCGCCGACATCCGTTCGCGTCGAATGGGTTTTGTGTTCCAGAGCTTTCAGCTGCTGGCGCACCTGAGCGCGTTGGAGAACGTGATGTTGCCCCTGGAGCTCATGGGCCATCCCAAACCGCGCCAGCAGGCGCTGGAAATGCTGGAGCGGGTGGGGTTGTCCAGCCGCGTGGGGCACTATCCGAAGGTGCTGTCCGGCGGTGAGCAGCAGCGGGTGGCACTGGCCAGGGCATTTGTGGTGAAGCCAGCCCTGCTGCTGGCGGATGAACCCACGGGCAGCCTCGACCACGCCACCGGCGAGCGCATCATGGACCTCATCTTCCGCATGAACCGCGACGAGGGAACGACCCTCGTCATGGTCACCCATGACCAGGCGATTGCCGCGCGTTGCGACCGCCGCCTGGTGATCGATGCCGGTCGGCTTACTGAGAGAACTTGAAGTCCGTCTTGGCCTTGTCGCGCAGGCCCTGCTGGTAGGCCTGCAGTTTGTTCTGCACCAACTGTTGGGCGATGCGCTCGCGCACCTCCTCCAACGGCGGGAACTGGGCCTCGCGGGTATCGTCCAGCCGGATGAGGTGCCAGCCGAACTGTGAGCGCACCGGCTCACTGGTCTCGCCTTTCTTCAGCTTGGCCATGGCCTGACCGAATTCGGGCACATAGGACTCGGGGCGGGCGAAATCAAGGTCGCCGCCGCGTTGGGCCGAGCCAGGATCCTTGGAGTGCTTCTTGGCCAATTCATCAAAACTGGCGCCCCCCTTGAGTTGAGCGGCCAGGGCCTTCACCTCGTCTTCCTTTTCCACCAGGATGTGGCGGGCGCGGTACTCGGTGCCTTGGGCCTGCGCCTTGAACTTGTCGTACTCGGCCTTGATCTCGGCGTCGGTGGGAGCGTTCTTGCGCTGCCAATCGGCGAACAGCTCGCGAATCAGCAAGGTCTGGCGCAAAAGCTCCATCTGGCTGCGGTAGTCCGGCGTGGCGGCAATGCCGCGCTTCTCGGCTTCCTGGGCGAAGATCTCGCGCAGCACCACCTCCTCCCGGACGCGGGCTTCCAGTTCGGGTGTCACCGGCTGGCCGCTGCGGCTGGCCTGCTGCATCAGCGTGTCCACACGCGTCTTGGGCACGGCCTTGCCATTGACCATCGCCACGTTCTGTGCAGCGGCCAAAACGGGAAAGGCAGCCGCAGCTGCCAGGATCACAAGCTTCTTGTTCATGAGGGGAGGGGGGTGTCAGTCGTGTGGGCTACGGGCCTGTATGGCCAGGGCGTGTATGCCCGATCGGATCAAGCCCTGCAAGGCATCATACACAAGGCGATGTCGGGCCACCCGCCCCATTCCCTCAAAGCGCTCGCTGAGGATTCTCACGGTGTAGTGACCCCCTTCGCGGGCGCCGGCATGGCCGGCATGCAGGTGGCTGTCGTCGATGACCTCCAGTTCAATGGGTTGCAGGGCTGCCTTCAACGCCGCCTCGATGGCGGCGCGCCCGGCCCGGGGTGTCGCCTCCATCGGCCCGCTGACGGGGTTCTGCCCGTTCTGCCCGTATCCGCTCATGAAGAGGCCTCCGTGTCTTCCACCAGATGGCGCGACACCCAAAGCGCCTGCGCCACCGAAAACGCCACCAGCAGACCCATGCCACCAAAGAGCTTGAAGTTCACCCAAGTGGCCGTGTCGAAGGTGTAGGCCACCCACAGGTTGAGTGCACCCATCCCGGCAAAGAAGGCGGCCCAAGCCCAGTTCAGCTGCGCCCACACGGGGTCAGGCAGCTTCATCTGCGCGCCCAGGAGGCTGCGCAGCAGGTTGCGTTTCCAAATGAGCTGTCCCAAGGCCAGCGCGCCACCCATGGCCCCGTACAGCACCGTGGGCTTCCACTTGATGAAGGTGTCGCTGTGGAACCAGACGGTGGCAGCGCCCAGCCCCACCACCAGCGCCAGACTGACCCACAGCATCGTGTCCACCCGGCGCCCGCGCGCCAGGGTAAAGGCCACCTGGGCCGCAGTGGCCACCATCACCACCAAGGTGGCCAGCAGCACGGGCGCCACGGCGGGCGTGACCACGCCCCCGTGCACCAGGTAGCCGAAGTGCTCGGTGGCGCATACAGCGGCAGCGTCTGGGCTGCTCTCGGCCCACTTGAAGGTGACGAAGAACAAGATGATGGGCAGGAAGTCGAGCAGCAGCTTCAAGCCTTGTCCTCCGGGTCGGCGGTGCGCGGTTGGCCCTCTTGCGGCGTTGGCGAGGCGGGGCCCGCCGAGGGGGCATCCGCCGCAAACGACAGGGACGCCGAATTGATGCAGTAGCGAAGGCCGGTCGGCTGTGGCCCATCGTCGAACACATGGCCCAGGTGGGCACCACACTGGCGGCACCGCACCTCAACCCTCACCATGCCGTGGGTGTGATCGGGCACCTCTTCGATCAGGCTGGCCTCGGCTGGCTCCCAGTAGCTTGGCCATCCGCACCCGGCGTCAAACTTCGTCTTCGAGTTGAACAGCCGCGCGCCGCAGCACACGCAGTCGTAGTGCCCGCGATCCCAGTGGTCCCAGAACCGACCGGTGAAGGCCCGTTCGGTGGCGGCGCGGCGGGTGATCTGGTAGTCGATGTCGCTCAACTGCTCGCGCCACTGGGCGTCAGACTTGCGAACGGGGTAACGGGGGTCGTCGATGGAGTGGGGCATGAGGCAATCTTGGGAAACTCGACTCGAATGGGCTCCAAAGGGCAGGTCACAGCACCCAGGAGGGCCAAGTGTAGGCAACCGCCCGGCGCGCAAAGCCCCGACAGCCTTGGTGGTCTTGGGGCGGTTTCGGGGTATGCCCTGAGTCGAAGTGTGCCCGTGTTCCGGTACCTTTCGCCCCCACAACTTCACCGTTCCCGCTGATTGCATTAAGGAGAACCTCGAGATGACCCGATTCACCCGCACGATCCTGGCCGCTTCGATGGCTGCCGGCATGGCCTTGGGCGCCGGCATGGCGCATGCCCAGAAGGGCGAAACCGTGAAGATCGCCTGGATTGACGCGCTCACGGGGCTGACCGCAGCCACCGGCAAGAACCAGCTGCAGGGCTTCCAGTTCCTGGGCGAGCAGTTCAGCAAGAGCAACCCCGCCGGCGTGAAGTTCGAGATCATGCCCTTCGACAACAAGCTCAGCCCCCAAGAAACGGTGAGCGTGCTGCAGGCCGCCATCGACAAGGGTGTGCGCTATGTGGCGCAGGGCACCGGGACTGGCCCGGCCACGGCCATCATCGACTTCCTGAACCGTTACAACGAGCGCAACCCTGGAAAGGAAGTGCTGTTCCTGAACTACGCAGCCGTGGACCCTGCGCTGACCAACGAACGGTGCAGCTTCTGGCACTTCCGGCTGGACGCCGACACCTCCATGAAGATGGAGGCCCTGACCACCTTCATGAAGGACCAGAAGGACATCAAGAAGGTCTATCTCATCAACCAGAATTACGCGCACGGTCACCAGGTGGTGAAGTACGCCAAGGAAAACCTGGCCCGCAAGCGTCCGGACGTGCAGATCGTGGGTGAGGACCTGACACCCCTGGCCCAGACGCGCGACTTCGCGCCCTACATCGCCAAGATCAAGGCCTCGGGCGCCGACACGATCGTCACGGGCAACTGGTCGTCTGACCTGACCTTGTTGGTCAAGGCCGCCCAGGACGCTGGTTTGGATGCGAAGTTCTACACCTACTATGCCTCGGTCAGCGGCACGCCCACCGCGATGGGTGCGAAGGCTGCAGGCAAGGTCTACCAGGTTGGCGTGATGTCCTATGAGTCTCCCGAGGCTCGCAAGATCATGGACGCCTACAAGGCCAAGTTCAACGACGACTTCTACACGGCACAAATCTTCAGTGCCTATCAGATGCTGTCGGCCGCCATGGCCAAGGCCAAGAGCACCGATCCCCTGAAGGTGGCCTTTGCCCTTGAGGGGCTTGAGGTCAAGGGCCTGTCGGGCGACATCCAGATGCGCAAGACGGACCACCAGCTGCAGCAGCACGTGTTCATCAGCCGTTGGGAGAAGGCCGGCGCCAAGCCCTTCGACTACAGCGTGGAAAATACCGGCTACAACTTCCGTACGATCAAGACGTACGAGCCCTTTGTGGCCAGTACGCCTACCTCATGCCAGATGAAGCGGCCCAATCCGCGATAAGCTTACAGGCTTGAACCGCGGGCCCTACAGGCGAAAGTCTGCAGGGCCCTTTTCATGAATGTCCCTCGGACGCCCACCGGAACTCGCGGCACGTGGACCAAGTCCTCATCAACATTCTCAACGGCTTGAGCGCCGGGCTGTTGCTGTTTATGCTCAGCTCGGGGCTGACGCTCATCTTCAGCATGATGGGCGTGCTCAATTTCGCCCACACCAGCTTCTACATGGTGGGCGCCTACCTGGCCTACAGCATGTCGCAGGCGGTGGGTTTTTGGCCGGCCTTCGTCGTGGCGCCGCTGGTGGTGGGCGTCATGGGTGCGCTGTTCGAGCGCTATGCCCTTCGCAAGGTGCATAAGTTCGGGCACGTGCCCGAGCTGCTGGTGACGTTCGGTTTGTCCTATGTGGTTCTGGAGGTCGTCAAGCTGGTCTGGGGCTTGTCGAATGTGCCCTTCTCGCCACCAGAAGTCCTGCAGGGGTCTGCCTTCACCGTGATGCAGTCCAGCGAAAGTGGCCTGGGCTTCATGCTGGGGGCAGCACCGAAGGAACTGTGCGCCAGCACGGACGCAGTCAAGGTGGCGTGCTCCACCTTCCCGGCCGCGCGGTTTTTCATCATGGCGGTGGCCGTGGTGATGCTGGTGTTCCTGTGGCTGCTGCTCACCCGCACCCGCATCGGACTGGTCATTCAGGCCGCATTGACCCACCCTGAGATGGTCGAGGCCCTTGGCCATAACGTGCCGCGCGTGTTGATGTTGGTCTTTGGAAGTGGCTGCGCCTTGGCGGGCCTGGCCGGTGTCATTGGCGGCATGACCTTCATCACCGAGCCATCGATGGCCGCCATCGTGGGTTCGATCGTGTTCGTGGTGGTGGTGGTGGGCGGCATGGGCTCGCTGGCCGGTGCTTTCGTGGGCTCGATCGTGATCGGCTTGCTGCAAACGCTGCCGCTGACCGTGGACAAGTCCCTGGCGGATGCGGTTCGTTCAATGGGCTGGGCCGTCACACCCGAGACCTTTGGCTATCCCTTCCTCAAGATCACCCTGGCGCAGGCGGCACCGATCCTGCCGTATCTGTTGCTTGTGCTCATCCTCATCTTCAGGCCCAAGGGCCTGTTGGGCACCCGTGAAGACTGACCGCGGGGCTGCTACACCATGACCATTGACGTTTCCCGTCCTGCCTACCACTTCAAGCCACTCAATGTGGGTCGCTGGATTGTGTGGGGCTTTTTTGCCCTGCTGCTGATCCTGGCCCCGAAGGTCTGGACCAGCGGTTTTGCCCTGACGATGCTGTCCCAGATGGGCATCGCCATCATCGCCTGCCTGGCCTACAACATGATCCTGGGGCAGGGGGGCATGCTCAGCTTTGGCCACGCGGTCTACAGTGGCTTGGGCTCCTTCCTGGCCATCCATACGTTGAACCTTGTTTCAGCCGGCAAGCTCTTCATTCCCGTCAGCCTCGTTCCCCTGGTGGGCGGCCTGGCGGGCCTGTTCTTCGCGTTCCTGCTGGGCTATGTGACGACGAAGAAGTCGGGTACGACGTTTGCCATGATCACGCTGGGCGTGGGTGAACTCGTGTGGTCCATGTCCCTGATGCTGCCCGAGTTCTTTGGCGGCGAGGGTGGCATATCTGGCAACCGGGTGGTGGGCCAACCCTTCCTGGGCATCACCTTTGGTCCGCAGATCGAGGTGTACTACCTGATCGCCGCCTATTGCTTCATCACCACCGCCGCGATGTTTGCCTTTACCCGCACGCCGCTGGGGCGCATCCTGAACGCGGTGCGTGACAACCCCGAACGGGTCGAATTCATCGGCTACAACACGCAGATCGTGCGCTTCATGGCCTTCATGGCCTCTGGCTTCTTCGCCGGCATCGCGGGTGGCTTGGCCGCCATCAACTTTGAACTCGTCACGGGCGAGGTGGTGGGGGCGCACCGTTCGGGCGCCTACCTGCTGTTCGTGTTCCTGGGTGGCGCCACCTTCTTCTTTGGCCCCATCATCGGCGCGATCCTCATGGTCATCGCGCTGGTGCTTTTGTCCGAACTCACCAAGGCCTGGTTGCTGTACCTGGGTCTGGTGTTCCTCTTCATGGTGATGTATGCGCCGGGCGGCTTCGCCAGCCTGATCATGATGAACCTGCGCGTGGCCGCCTTCGGCAAGCTGCGTCGGCTTTGGACCTCCTACCTGGCGTTGGCCGGTACCGGCTTGACCGTGCTGGTGGGCGGGGCGGCGATGGTCGAGATGACTTACCACCTGCAGATGAACGCAGCCATGGGGCCCGATGTGCGTTTCATGGGCGCCACCTTGGATGCCACCGGTCTGGACGCCTGGTTCGGTGCGGCCTTCACCATGGTCTTGGGCATCCTGCTGTTTGAAATGGCCCGTCGTGCCTTCAAGCGCGAATGGGACCAGACGCAGGAAGACATCGAGAAGGAAATCAAGCGGCGGGAGTCCCTATGAGCGTCATCCCAATGAGCAGCAGGGGGCCGGCCGTCGAGTTGCGCGATGTTCGCAAGAGCTTCGGCAAGACCGAAATCATTCGCGGTGCGAGCCTGACGGTGGCGCAGGGTGAGCGGGTGGCCATCATCGGCCCCAATGGGGCGGGCAAGAGCACCTTGTTCAACCTGATCAGCGGAAGATTTGCACCCACCAGCGGAGAAATCCACCTGATGGGTCAGCGCATCGACGGACGCAAGCCCTTTGACATCAACCGCCGCGGCCTGGCCAGAAGCTTTCAGGTGAGCAACCTGTTCACCCGGCTGTCGGCTTTCGAGAACATCCGTTGCGCTGTGCTTTGGAGCATGGGCCACCGGTACGCCTTTTGGCGTTTCCTGGCCGATCTTGAGGACGTCAGCGACCGGGTCGACGAGGTGCTGGAGATGATCAAGCTCGACAAGAAGCGTGATCATCTGGCGATGAACCTCACTTATGCCGAGCAGCGCGCGCTGGAGGTGGGTGTGACGATCGCCGGCGGCTCGCCGGTCATCCTGCTCGATGAACCCACTGCCGGCATGAGCAAGAGTGAAACCACCCGTTTCGTGCGACTGATCCGTGACGTCACCGAGGGCAAGACGCTGTTGACCGTGGAGCACGACATGGGTGTTGTCTTCGGCCTGGCTGACAAGATCGCAGTGCTGGTCTACGGTGAAGTGATCGCATTCGACACACCCGAGCGCGTGCGGGCCGATGCCCGCGTGCAGGAAGCCTATCTGGGCTCGGTACTGGCCGAGCAACAGGCTGCCGCGGCCGGCGCCTGACCCTCCGTTTTCGACGCACCCATGCTCAACGTATCCAACCTCCACGCCTTCTATGGCAAGAGCCATGTCCTGCATGGCGTGAACTTCAGCGTCAAGCCCGGCGAAATCGTCGGTCTGCTGGGTCGCAACGGATCGGGTCGGTCGACCACCGTCAAGGCGGTGATGGGCCTGGTCGATGCCACCGGTTCGGTGCAGTGGAAGGGGCAGGAGCTCACCG
Source organism: Pseudomonadota bacterium (assembly GCA_041160585.1). GTDB lineage: Bacteria > Pseudomonadota > Gammaproteobacteria > Burkholderiales > Burkholderiaceae_C > RFTU01. The sequence continues at coordinate 9,144 of JBEAWD010000099.1, forward strand.
GCGCCAAGGCCTTTGAGATCGCCCACCGCGGCATCGGCTACGTGCCGGAAAACCGCGACATCTTCCCCAAGCTGACCGTGCATCAGAACCTGATGCTGGGGTGCAAGGCGGCCAAGCCTGACCCGAAGGCGCGGTGGCAGTTCGACGACATGTACGCGCTGTTTCCCCGTCTGAAGGAGCGGCAGCACACCGAGGCGGGTGTGCTCTCGGGCGGCGAGCAGCAGATGCTCACGTTGTGCAGAACGCTCATGGGCGACCCGGACCTCATCATGATCGACGAGCCCACCGAGGGGCTGGCGCCCAAGATCGTGGAACTCGTGGCCGAGTATCTGCGAGAGCTCAAGCGTCGCGGGGTGTCGGTGCTGCTGGTGGAGCAAAAGCTCACCATCGCGCTGGAAGTGTCTGAGCGCTGCCTCGTGATGGGCCACGGTCAGATCGTCTTCGAAGGCACCCCTACCGAACTGCGCGACAACCGCTATATCCGCAAGGAGTGGCTCGAGGTTTGATCTTGCATCGGCCGCGCCTTGCGGATCGGTCGGCCGTCGCCCACTAGAATCGAACGATCGTGCGATTTTTCGCCGCCGTTCCCCTGTTCATTCACCCCCACACCATCAGGAGACCCGCCCGATGAGCGCAAGCTACGAGGTGCGCGGCGCCGTTGCCGTCATCACGCTGAACAATCCGCCGGTCAACGGCCTGGGCCTGGCCACGCGCCAGGCCATCGCTGCAGGCATCGAACAGGCCGTGGCCGATGCTGCGATCAAGGCTGTCGTGATCACCGGGGCAGGCAAGGCCTTTTCGGGTGGTGCGGACATCCGCGAGTTCGGCTCACCCAAGGCCATCCAGGAGCCCAACCTGCTGAGCCTGATTCGCCTGTGCGAGAACACGCCCAAGCCGGTGGTGGCGGCCATTCATACCGTGTGCATGGGCGGTGGACTTGAGCTGGCGCTGGGTTGCCACTACCGCGTGGTGGCGCCGGGTGCACAAATCGCCCTGCCCGAGGTGAAGCTGGGGCTGGTGCCGGGTGCGGGCGGCACGCAACGCCTGCCGCGCGTGTTGGGCGTTGAAACGGCCCTCAACATGATTGTCAAGGGCGATCCGGTCAAGAGTGAGGTGCTGGCCGCGCTGCCGGGTCAGAAGCTGTTCGACCGCGTGATCGAGGGCAATTTGCTGGACGGCGCGTGTGCCTTTGCATTGGAAGTGGCGGATGTTCGGCCTCTGCCGCAGGTGCGCAACCTCAAGGCCTCGCATCCGCAAGGTGATGCCTACTTCGCCTTCGCACGCAACACCGTGCGTGCCGTGGCCAAGAACTTTCCGGCGCCCGAGAAGTGTGTGGACTGCGTGGAAGCCGCCACTAAGAAGGGGATCGAAGAGGGTCTGCTGTTTGAGCGCGGCCACTTCCTGTCTCTGATGATGACCCCCGAATCCAAGGCCTTGCGACACGCCTTCTTCGGTGAGCGGGCAGCCAGCAAGATTCCCGATGTGCCTGAAGACACAGCGCTGCGCACGATCGCCACGGTGGGCGTGATCGGTGCAGGCACCATGGGCGGCGGCATTTCGATGAACTTCCTGAACGCGGGCATCCCGGTGACCATCCTGGAGACCCAGCAGCAAGCGCTTGACCGCGGCGTGGCCACCATTCGCAAGAACTATGAGGCTCAGGTCAAGAAGGGCAAGCTCAAGCCCGAGAAGTACGAAGAGCGCATGGCGCTGCTCAAGACCACGCTCAGCTACGAAGACCTCAAGGCCTGTGACCTGATCATCGAAGCGGTGTTCGAGGAGATCGGCGTCAAACAGCAGGTCTTCGAAAAGCTCGACAGCGTGGCCAAGCCCGGCGCCATTCTGGCTTCCAACACCTCCACGCTGGACGTGGACAAGATCGCCTCCTTCACCAAGCGCCCGGCCGACGTGGTGGGCATGCATTTCTTCAGCCCGGCCAATGTCATGAAGCTGCTGGAAGTGGTGCGTGGCCGCGAGACCGCCAAGGACGTGCTGGCCACGGTGATGAAGGTTGCCAAGACCATCAAGAAGACCGCTGTGGTTTCCGGCGTGTGTGACGGATTCATCGGCAACCGCATGATCGAGCAGTACAGCCGTCAGGCAGGCTTCCTGTTGGAAGAGGGCTGCACGCCCGCCCAGGTGGACAAGGCCGTCGAGAAGTTCGGCTTTGCCATGGGACCCTTCCGCATGGGTGACTTGGCGGGCAACGACATCGGCTGGGCCATTCGCAAGCGCCGCTATGTGGAAAAGCCCCACATGCGCTACAGCAAGACGGCCGATCTGCTTTGCGAGAAGGGCCGCTACGGACAGAAGACCGGCGCCGGTTGGTACGACTACGCACCGGGTAAGCGCGACGCGATGCCCTCAGCCGAGGTAGTGAAGATGATCGAGGACCACCGTGCCACGCTCGGCATCACGCCGCGCAAGATCAGCGACGAGGAAATCGTCCACCGCTTGGTGTATTCGCTCGTCAACGAGGCCGCCAAGATCCTGGAGGAGGGCATCGCCAACAAGGCCAGCGATGTGGACATGGTCTACCTCACCGGCTACGGCTTCCCGCTGTGGCGCGGCGGCCCGCTGTGCTATGCCGACACGCAGGGGCTGTTCAACGTGGTGGAGACCATGAAGCGCTTTGCCCGCAATCCGCATGACGACGCCGGGTTCTGGCAGCCTGCGCCGCTGCTGGCCCAGCTCGCCGCCGAAGGCAAGACCTTCAGCTGAACGCTACCCATACCAGGACCGCACGATGAGCAACGCACTGATCGTTTCCACCGCCCGCACACCGCTTGCCAAGAGCTGGAAGGGCGCCTTCAACATGACCCATGGCGCCACGCTCGGTGGACATGCGGTCCAGCACGCCATCGCACGAGCCGGCATTGAGGCCGGCGCGGTGGAAGATGTCATCATGGGCTGCGCCAATCCCGAAGGCGCTACCGGCGCCAACATCGCGCGCCAGATCGCGCTGATGGCTGGCTGCCCCGTCACGGTTTCGGGGCTCACGGTCAACCGCTTCTGTTCCTCGGGCCTGCAGACCATTGCCCTGGCCGCGCAGCGCATCATCGCCGGTGAAGGTGATGTGTTCGTGGCCGGTGGTGTGGAAAGCATCTCCTGCGTGCAGCAGGAAATGAACCTGCACATGCTGCGTGACCCGGCGTTGCACCAGCGCAAGCCCGAGATCTACTGGAGCATGCTGCAGACGGCCGAACAGGTGGCCAAGCGCTACGGCATCGGCCGCGATGCGATGGATGAGTACGGGGCGGGCAGTCAGCAGAAGGCCTGCGCAGCCCAGGCCGCCGGCAAATTCGACGACGAAATCGCACCCATCACCGTGACCGCCGGCGTGGCCGATCCGGTGCGTGGCATGACCACGCGAGAGGTGACTGTCAGCAAGGACGAAGGCACGCGCGAAGGCACCACCAAGGACGGCATCAGCGGCATCCGCCCAGCGCTGCCGGGTGGGGTCATCTCGGCGGGCAATGCCAGCCAGTTCTCCGATGGCGCCGGTGCTTGCGCCGTGGTCAGCGAGGCCTATGCCTCACGCCACCACCTCCAGCCGCTGGGTCGATTCTTGGGCTTTGCCGTGGCCGGATGCGAACCCGATGAGATGGGCATCGGACCGGTCTTCGCCGTGCCCAAGGTGCTCAAGCGCTTGGGCCTGACGGTGGGCGACATCGATCTGTGGGAACTCAACGAAGCCTTTGCGGTGCAGGTGCTGTATTGCCGCGACCAACTCGGCATCCCCGCTGATCGCCTGAACGTCAACGGAGGCGCCATCGCGCTGGGCCATCCCTATGGGGTATCGGGCCAGCGCCTGACCGGTCATGCGCTGATCGAAGGCAAGCGGCGCGGCGCCAAGCGGGTGTGCGTGACCATGTGCATCGGCGGCGGCATGGGAGCGGCCGGCGTGTTTGAGGTTCTTTAAGTCGGTCGGCCCTGATGCGCGCGGTCATCGACTTCCTGCTGCACGATTGGTTGAAGGTCAGTGAGCTGACGGCGCGAGAGCGCTTCGGCGACCACAGCCCGGAAACCTTCGGTCAGGTGTTGGATACCTGTGAGCGTATCGCCCGAGACAAGTTCGCCCCCTTCAACCGACTGGTCGACACCCAGGAGCCGCACTTCGACGGCGACAAGGTGATCTTGCCCCAGGCCACGAAAGACGCCTGGGATGCCTACGCCGCCAGCGGCATGCTCAGTGCGGCCCAGGACTACGCCATCGGCGGCATGCAGTTGCCCTACACGGTGGAGTCGGCGGCCAACGCATTTTTCGCCAAGGCTTCAGTCAGCATCGGTGCCGGCATGCTCAGTGTGGGCAATGCGAACCTCCTGATGGCGCATGGCACGGCGCTGCAGCAGCGGGTGTTCGCGTTCAACGAGTTCAGCGGACGCTTCTCGGGCACCATGTGCTTGAGCGAACCGCAGGCGGGCTCCAGTTTGTCGGATGTGGCCACACGCGCCGTACCCGATGGCGCCGACTTCGAATCCGACCCCTTGGGCCCGCGCTATCGGCTGCGCGGCAACAAGATGTGGATCAGCGCGGGTGAACACGAGCTGACCGAGAACATCATCCATCTGGTGCTGGCCAAGATCCCGGGCCCTGATGGGCAGACGCTGGCTGGTGTCAAGGGCATCTCGCTGTTCATCGTGCCCAAGAAGCTGGTGGACGAACAGGGCCACCTCACAGGCGAGCGCAACGACGTTTCCCTGGCCGGCCTGAACCACAAGTGTGGCTGGCGCGGCACCACGAACACCCTGCTCAATTTCGGCGAGGGACGCTTTCCGGTGCGCGCGGGGCAGGGCGGCGGCGGCCTGGACGGCCGGGGTGCCGGGGCCATCGGTTATCGGGTGGGCGCGCCGGGCGAAGGCCTGCGCTGCATGTTCCACATGATGAATGAGGCCCGCATCGGCGTGGGCATGGCGGCGGCCATGTTGGGCATGGCAGGCTACGAGGCGTCGTTGGCCTACGCCCGCCAGCGCCCGCAGGGGCGCCCGATCGGCCCGGCTGGCAAGGACCCGCAACAGCCTCAGATCCCCATCATCGAGCACGCCGACGTCAAGCGCATGCTGCTGGCCCAGAAGGCCTATTGCGAAGGGGCGCTGGCGCTGGAGCTCTACTGCGCGCGCCTGGTCGATGAGCTGCACACCGGCTCAGATGAATCGCGCGAAGCCTCCCGCGTGTTGCTGGAGGTGCTGACCCCGATCGCCAAGAGCTGGCCCAGTGAGTGGTGCCTGGAAGCCAACAGTCTGGCCATCCAGGTGCACGGCGGATACGGCTACACGCGCGATTTCCCGGTGGAGCAGTACTGGCGTGACAACCGCCTCAACATGATCCACGAGGGCACGCACGGCATTCAGGCGCTGGACCTGCTGGGGCGCAAGGTGGTCATGGAGGGGGGTGCCGGCCTGAAGCTGCTGGCCCTGCGTATCAACCATACGATCGAGCGCGCGGGCCACGAGGCGCACCTGTCGGCGTCAGCCAATCAGCTGGCGCAGGCCCTTCAGCACCTCGGCGCGGCCACCAAGGCTGCTTGGGCCACCGGCGTGCCTGAAGAGGCCTTGGCCAACGCCACGCCCTACCTGCAGGCCTTCGGTCATGTCGTGTTGGCCTGGATCTGGTTGGACGTCGCCCTTTGCGCAAACACGCAAACGGCCCAGCACCAGGGTTTGCGTTCCGCTCAGCGCTATTTCTTCGATTACGAATTGCCCAAGATCGGCCCCTGGCTGCAGGTCGTGTCCACTCGAAACGCGGTGTGCCGAGCCATGCAGGATGATTGGTTTTGAGGCAAGTGGCCAGGCATTGGACGGCATCGCGCCGCGAACCTTGAAGGACCCAAGACGATGAGTACCCCGATTCAGAAACTGTTCGACCTCAGCGGCCAGGTGGCATTGGTCACCGGTGGTTCCCGTGGCTTGGGCCTTCAGATCGCCGAGAGCCTGGGTGAGGCCGGCGCCAAGGTGATGCTCACCTCGCGCAAGGCCGCCGACCTGGAGGAAGCGGCTGCCGACCTCGCCGCCAAGGGCATCGATGCCCGATGGGTGGCCGCCGACGCGAGCGACCCCGCGCAGGTGCAGCACGTGGTGCAGGAGACCCTGCAGCGACTGGGCCCGATCGACATCCTGGTCAACAACGCCGGCGCCACTTGGGGCGCACCGGCGGAGGACTACCCCTTGGAGGCCTGGGACAAGGTGATGAACCTCAATGTCCGAAGCGTGTTCCTGTTCTCACAGGCCGTGGGCAAGGCTTCCATGATCCCGCGCCGCAAGGGTCGCATCATCAATGTGGCGTCGATCGCTGGCTTGGCCGGCTCCCTGCATGTCAAGTTCATCGCCTACGGCACCAGCAAAGGGGCGGTGGTCAACCTCACCCGAACGCTGGCGGCGGAGTGGGGCGCTCATGGCATCACGGTCAATGCCCTGGCGCCGGGCTTCTTCCCCAGCAAGATGACCAAGGGCACGCTGGAGCATTTCGGTGTGGATGCATTGGCTGCAGCCGCACCCCTCAAGCGTATCGGCGACGACGATGACCTCAAGGGCGCGGCCCTTCTGTTCGCCAGTGCTGCGGGCAAGCACATCACGGGGCAGATTCTGGCCATCGACGGTGGTGTGTCCTCCGTCAATGGCGGTTGATTGCGGCATGTCGGCTCCCACTGCGCCAGCTGCCCCGTCCTCGGTGCCCTCCGATGGGCCGCCCTTGGGGCCCACCCTGGTTCCGTTTGCCGACTTCATCGGCTTGCGTCTTGAGCGCATGCAAGGCGGGCAAGCCGAGCTCGCCGTCGACCTGAAGCCCGAGCTGCTCAACACCTGGCAGGTGGCCCACGGTGGGGTCACGATGACGCTGCTGGACGTGACCATGGCTCACGCCGCACGCAGCCTGAACATGAAGGGCAGCGACAAGGGTCCGGGCGTGGTGACCGTTGAGATGAAGACCACCTTCATGCGCCCGGGCGAAGGCCTGCTCACCTGCCGAGCCCGGGTACTTCATCGCAGCAGCACCATGGCCTACACCGAGGGGTCGGTGTATTCCTCCAACGGCCTGCTGTGCGCCCACGCCACCGGCACCTTCAAATACCTTCGTGCGCTGCCCGCTTCCAACGGTCTGCGCGTTTTGCCTCAAAAGGACGGCCAAGAATGACCCTCATCAACACCCAAATCCACCTGGTGTCCCGCCCGCAAGGCGAGCCCTCGACCGACAACTTCGCCAAGGTCGATGTGCCCGTGCCCGAACTGCAGGAAGGGCAGGTCTTGGTGCGGCACCAGTTCCTGAGCCTGGATCCCTACATGCGCGGGCGTATGAACGAGTCCAAGAGCTACGCCGAGCCTCAGCCCCTGAATACCACCATGATCGGCGGCACCGTCGGTGTCATTGAGCAGTCGCGTCACCCCAGTTTTCAGGTTGGCGACCCGGTGGTGGGCATGGGTGGCTGGCAGCGTTACTCGGTGGTGGATGTCGCACAGCCTGGGCTGCTTCGCAAGGTCGATCCGCGCCTGCCCCTCTCGGCCTATTTGGGCGCCGTGGGCATGCCGGGCGTCACTGCTTGGTACGGCCTCACCCAGATCATGCAGCCCCAAGAGGGCCAGACCGTGACGGTGAGCGCGGCCAGTGGTGCCGTGGGTGGTGCGGTGGGTCAGTTGGCCAAGGCACGCGGTTGCCGCGTGGTGGGCCTGGCTGGCGGGCCCGAGAAGTGTGCCTATGTGAAGGAAGAACTGGGCTTTGACGAGTGCATCGACTACAAGGCGTGCCCAGACCTGAAGGCCCTGAGCGTGGCACTGAAGGCCGCATGCCCGAAGGGCATCGATGCCCACTTTGAAAACGTCGGTGGCCAGATCCTGGACGCGGTGATGCTGCGATCCAACGCCTTCTCCCGCATCGCCGTGTGCGGCATGATCGCTGGCTACAACGGCAACCCGCTGCCCATGGCCAACCCCTCGTTGATCCTGGTCAACCGCATGCGCATCGAAGGTTTCATCGTCAGCGAGCACATGCAGCTTTGGCCTCAGGCGCTCAAGGAGTTGGGCGGCTTGGTGGCGCAGGGCAAGTTGAAGTACCGCGAGTCCATCGCCGAAGGTCTGCAAAGCGCGCCGGAGGCCTTCCTGGGTCTGCTCAAGGGCCGCAACTTCGGCAAGCAATTGGTGCGCATCAGCTGATGGCCTTGCGTTGGACGCTTGGCCGGCTGCCGGAACTTGGCCCGTTGGACGTGTACGACCTGCTGGCCCTGCGCAGCGAAGTCTTTGTCGTTGAGCAGACGTGCATCTTCCAGGACGCCGATGGGGTGGACAAGCAGGCGCACCACTTACTGGGCCGCGATGAGCACGGCGCCCTGAAGGCCGTCTTGCGCATCGTCGACCCGGGCGTGAAGTACGCCGAGCCTTCGATCGGTCGCGTGATCTCGGCGCCTACCGTTCGGGGCACCGGCGCCGGGCGAGAATTGATGGCGTTTGGGATTGCCCACACCCGGCGGCTTTGGCCGGGGCAGGCCATCCGCATCAGCGCCCAAGCCAGGCTGGAGCGCTTCTACCGCGAGTTCGGATTCCGAACCGTGACCGAACCCTATCTGGAGGATGACATCCCCCATGTGGAGATGCTTCTCGAACCGGACACACCAACATGAAACTTCAAGCCGGACAAACTGCCGTCATCACCGGTGCCGCCTCGGGCTTCGGACTGGAATTCAGTCTTCAGGCGGCTCAACGCGGGCTCAATGTCGTGATGAGCGACGTTCAGGAGGACGCCCTACAGGCGGCAGCACAGCGCGTGCGCCAAGCCGGTGCCCGGGTGCACACCTGCACGGGCGACATTGCGCAGTCTGCCGTCGTGGAAGCCTTGGTGAGCCAAACGCTGGAGCAATTCGGCGCGCCGCACCTGGTGTTCAACAACGCCGGCGTCGCCCACGGCGGCCTGATTTGGGAACACACCGAACGCGACTGGGATTGGGTGATGGGGGTCAACGTGCGCGGGGTGGCCCACGGTGTGCGCCTGTTCACGCCGCCCATGCTGGAAGCTGCGCATCGCGACCCGAGCTACGAAGGCCATATCGTCAACACCGCCTCCATGGCCGGCCTGGTGTGCGCGCCAAACATGGGTGTGTACAACGTCACCAAGCATGCGGTGGTGGCCTTGACGGAAACTTTGCAGCAGGACCTGTGCCTGGTCACCGACCAGATTCGCGCCTCGGTGCTGTGCCCTTACTTCGTGCCCACCGGCATCAGCCACAGCCACCGGAACCGACCGGCCGAACTGCGCAGCGAGCACAAGCCCACGCAGAGCCAACTGATCGCCCAGGCCATGAGCGAAAAGGCCGTGGGTTCGGGCAAGGTCAGCGCCGCCGACGTGGCACAGGCCACGTTTGCGGCCATCGAGGCCGGTCAGTTCTACATCTACAGCCATCCCCATGCGCTGGCACCGGTGCAGACACGCATGGAAGATGTGCTCATGTCGCGCAACCCTTCCGACCCCTTCAAGGACCGGCCTGAGATCGGCCAGCGGCTGCGGACCGCGCTGCGCGGGGGCTAGCGGCTGCCCAGCTCTCAGCCCCTCCCATTTCTCGATTCCTGGATTCCCGTTTTGAACAAGATCGTCCTGCAGATCGCCGACGAGTTGTCGGTGCATGTCCGTCAGGTGCAAGCCGCTGTCGAACTGCTCGATGGCGGTGCCACCGTCCCCTTCATCGCACGCTACCGCAAAGAAGCCACCGGCGGTTTAGACGATGTGCAGCTGCGTGAGCTCGACGTACGCCTAGCCTATCTGCGTGAACTTGAAGAGCGCCGCGCGGCCGTCATCAAGAGCATCGATGAGCAGGGCAAGCTCACACAGGAACTGCGTGCAGCCCTGGAGGCCGCGCCCACCAAGCAGGAACTTGAAGACCTGTACCTGCCCTTCAAGCCCAAGCGCCGTACCAAGGGCATGATCGCTCGGGAGGCGGGCATCGAGCCCCTGGCCCTGCGGCTGTTCGCAGACCCCACCCTGGTGCCGGCGTTGCAGGCGCAGGACTACATCAACGCGGATGCCGGATTTGCCGATGTCCCGGCTGTGCTGGATGGGGTCCGTGACATCTTGTCCGAGCAGTGGGCCGAGGACGCGCGCGTCGTCGGTGCGCTTCGCGATTGGCTTTGGAGTGAGGGACTGTTCAGCAGCCGCTTGGCGCCGGGCAAGTCGGCCGAGGACCCTGAACACGCGAAGTTCCGTGACTATTTCGACTACGACGAGCCGATCCACCGGGTGCCCTCGCACCGCGCGCTGGCGGTGTTTCGCGGGCGAAGCCTGGAGATCCTGGACGCCAAGCTGCGCCTGGACGAAGCGCTTCAGCCCGGGCAGCCCAGCATTGCCGAAGGGCACCTGGCGCGGCAGTTGAACTGGAGCCATCAGCAGCGAGCGGCCGATGACCTGATCCGCAAGTGCGTGTCCTGGACCTGGAAGGTCAAGCTCAGCCTCAGCTTGGAGCGAGATCTCTTCAGCCGTCTGCGTGAGGCCGCAGAAGCCACCGCCATCAAGGTCTTCGGCGACAACCTGCGCGACCTGCTGCTGGCCGCGCCGGCCGGCCCCAAGGTGGTGATGGGGCTGGATCCCGGCATCCGCACCGGTGTGAAGGTGGCTGTGGTGTCGGCCACCGGCAAGGTGCTGGACACCGCCACCATCTACCCGCACGAACCGCGTCGTGACTGGGAGGGCAGCCTACACACCTTGGCCACACTGTGTGCCACGCACGGGGTGAACCTGATCGCCATCGGCAACGGCACGGCCAGTCGCGAAACGGATCAGCTGGCCAGTGACCTGCTCAAGCGCCTGTCGGGGATTGCCGGTGGCGCCGAGCCAGCCCTGCCGGTCAAGGTGGTGGTCAGCGAAGCCGGTGCATCGGTGTATTCCGCCAGTGATGTGGCCAGCCGCGAATTGCCGGACCTGGATGTGAGCCTGCGCGGCGCGGTGTCGATCGCGCGGCGGCTTCAGGACCCGCTGGCTGAATTGGTGAAGATCGACCCCAAGAGCATCGGTGTAGGGCAGTACCAGCACGATGTGAACCAAAGCGAACTGGCGCGCACGCTGGACGCGGTAGTGGAAGACTGCGTCAACGGCGTGGGGGTGGATCTCAACACCGCGTCGGCCCAGTTGCTGTCGCGTGTCTCGGGATTGTCACCCAGCGTGGCTGCGGCCATCGTGCGCTGGCGGGATGCCCAAGGGGCCTTCCGTCGACGCGAGCAGTTGCTCGATGTGACGGGCCTTGGCCCCAAGACCTACGAACAGGCGGCGGGCTTCTTGCGCATCCGAGGTGGCGACAACCCGCTGGACATGTCCGGTGTGCACCCGGAAACCTACCCCTTGGTGGAGAAGATCATGGGCGCAGCCGGCCGCCCCATCCAGGATCTGATCGGCGCCCAAGATGTGCTGCGGGGCTTGCTGCCCGAGCGCTTCACCGACGACCGATTTGGCGTGATCACCGTGCGAGATGTCCTTCAGGAACTCGAAAAGCCTGGGCGTGACCCGCGCCCCGATTTCAAGGTGGCCCGCTTCAATGATGGCGTCAAGGACCTCAAGGACCTGCATGAAGGCATGACCTTGGAAGGCACCGTCAGCAACGTCGCCCAGTTTGGCGCCTTCGTCGATCTCGGCGTTCACCAGGATGGCTTGGTGCATGTCAGCCAGCTCGCCCACCGCTTTGTGCAGGATGCCCGTGAGGTGGTGAAGACCGGCGATGTGGTGAAGGTACGTGTGCTGGAGGTGGACATCGCGCGAAAGCGGATCTCCCTGACGATGAAGCTGGATGCCGCGCCGGCCAGGACGGGTGCCCGCGACGGTGCCAATCGATATCAGCCAGCCGCGCGTGACGAGCGCAGCCGTCGTGATTCTGGCGGTGGCGCGTCCCGCCACGGTGCTCCACAGCGCGAGCCGGCAGCCGGCCAAAGCGCCATGGCCGCCGCGTTCGCCAAGCTCCAGCAGCGGCGCTGACCGGATGGCCATGAGTGCCCTGAGGTCCCTTCAGATCCACGCCGGCCCCAGGGCCCTGCTGCATCTGCGCGAGCGAGGCCTCAGCCCCTCGGACATCAAGGTCGTGGCCGGTGCAGCCGGTGGCCCCAAGGGCTTGGTCCTGCTGCCCCTGGACGCCTTCCTGTTCGGCCATTGGTTGACAAAGGGGGCGCACCATATTGATCTTGTGGGCGCGTCCATCGGTGCCTGGCGCATGGCTGCGGCCTGCACGCCTGAGCCGGTGGCCGCACTCAGGCGTCTGGGGCATGACTACATCCACGAGCGTTACGGTGCCGTAGAGGGGCGCATGCCGGGTGCCGAAGAGGTCAGCCGCCAGTTCCGCGGCACGCTGCGCGCCCACTTTCCGCAAGAGGTGATCCCACATCTGCTGTCCCACCCACAGCGCCGACTGCACGTCATCGCCTCACGCGGTCGTGGGCTGCTGGGACAAGCCGGTCGGCTGCGCATGCCCCTGGGCTTTGCGGCGGCGGTGGGGCTGAATGCCCTGAACCGACGCTTGCTCAACCTCCATCTGCAGCGCGTGTGGTTCACCCCCGAGGCCCAAGTGCCGGCCTGGTTGCAAGATCAGCAGCCCGACTTGCCCACCGTGGCCGCGCCGCTGAACACCGAAAACTTCGAGCAGGCCTTGCTCGCCAGTTGCAGCATTCCGTTCTGGCTGCAACCCGTTGTCGACATTCCCCATGCACCACCTGGCCCCTATTGGGACGGCGGCCTCACGGATTACCACGTTCACCTGCCCTACAAGGGGCTGGGG